>WQXH01000001.1 GCA_009784945.1 Coriobacteriia bacterium
AGGTATACACTCCTATCGGCCCGATTACACTTTTCAAGCCGATTTGCTCGCTTAGATGAACCCTCTCTCTTATACCGGCTTCATCTAGGCGGCATCTCGACTTTCAAAATGCAATCGAGCCTCTGCGGGATACGAGGGCTTATTTCTTTGGGGAATTTTTGTTTGGGTTGGCGGGAAACCAACCTTTTTCCACGCGTTTCTTTTGTTCGAATAGCTCATGGATGCTCCAGAGAAGAGAAAAACCTGCAACTGCCAAAAGAGCCGAAATGAGGATTTGTTGTATAAAGAGTGCACTGATAATACAGACAAGTCCAGCAATCAAGAAGAGGGGCCAGATTCTGGTTCCGAAGTAGTATTCGCCCTTAATAACCAGGGGGTGACACAGGCCAATAATTAAAAAGGTGCATGCACCAATAATAATGCCGACAATATTCATATCTGACTCCTTTTAGCAGCGTAACCCCTGCTTAGCTTTACACAACCAGTATACAAGACTACAGCTTGCGCTCCTGCCTATAAAGCTTACAATAGGCGCATGAATAAAATGCCTACACTTCCTCCCATTTCGGCCGACGCCAACAAGTACACACGCGGTAGCTTACTGGTGCTTGCTGGCTCCAAGCGTTACTCAGGTGCTGGAGTCTTAACCACTTTGGCTGCAGAGGCAACTGGGGCAGGCTATGTAAGCCTTGCCACTCCTTTGAGTGTGGCACCAGCTGCACGGCACCACTTACTGTGCTCACCGGTAATCGAGGCTCCAGAAGAACGTGAGCTTGGGTGCTTTTCTAAGAGCGCGCTACAGCCAATTCTCTCCATGCAACGACCAACCAATGCTCTTTGCTCTGGCCCTGGGCTCATGGCTAATGCACATACCGCAAGCTTTATCAAAGAGCTTTTGCTTTACGCCTCACGAGAACAGATTCCTTTGCTTTTAGACGCAGATGCTTTAAACATACTTGCAGCCTGTCCGGCGCTCTTATCAATGCGTTGGCAACAGGTCATAAGCAACTTGAGTAGAGATGCTCAGTACCTAAGTCCCTTGGTGCTCACCCCACACAGGGGCGAGCTGGAACGCCTGTACGCTGCTTTCATACAAGAAGTAAACCTCAGTAGAGAAGGCGCTCAAAACGCAATAAAACTTGAGGTATCTGAGGCGGAGGCAGCACTAAGCCTGTCAAACAAGCTTAATGCGATTATTGTTGCAAAAGGACCAACTACCACCATAGCCTTACAAAACGATATATACGAGAGCAATGAGGGCACTGCTGCGCTCGCACGAGCTGGCACTGGTGATGTATTGGCTGGTGTCATCAGTGGACTGATTGCTCAAGGACTGAAAGCTCTAGAGGCTGCTCGGCTTGGGGTGCATGTACATAGCCTTGCCGGAGTAAGGGCAGAGCAGAAGCTGGGGCGTCGTAGCGTCACGGCACTTGATGTAATCCACTGTCTTCCTGAGGTAATGCTAGCGATAGACTCTGGAGCCAGCGCCCAAGAGCTTAAACCAGGTTGACGTCAACAGAGTGAGCACACACTCAATGCGAAACTGGGGTACAATAAACTTCTGTTCGCTTATGAGCGCACAGAGAATAGTGAGCAGTGCAAATAAAAGAATAAAGCGAATTTCAAATGATGAGCGAGGCAAATATCTAGTGATAATCAAGAGCTGGTTCTTATGAACGCTTTAAAAACTTTCTTTCACACACATCTCTTTTCTCCTGAGCTAGCGTTACGCGTGCGCATAATCAACCTGGTTCTTCTGGTGAGCACGGCTGCCGCCTTGGCATTTCTTATCTTGAGAGCTGTCTTTGGGTTTAGCCTCCTGGTAATCATAGTGAATGCTTCGGTTCTCGTAGGCATCTGCCTGGTTTTTCTCTTAGCCAATCACCCCAGGCATAGTAGTCACCTGGCCTGGACTGCCCTAATAATCACTGCAGACATAGCTTGGCCCATCCTCTTTTTCTTTATCGGTGGCGCTGCGTCAGGTATAGGAGCCTTTTTTGTGCTCTCTATGGTAATCATTTTCTTGTTGGTGCGTGGCAAATGGCTACCGCTCATACTCTTTGTACATCTCGCCGTGGTGGTGACAGTGTATGCGGTAGGCTACCTCATGCCATACCTGGTTATTCCCTTGCCGCCCGAGTACTTATCCATCGATAACATCATCAGCATTCTTGTAGCTGGCTTGAGCATAGGCATCATCTTGGTTTTCAAGAACAAGCTTTATGAAGACGAGTACGCTACAGCCAAGCGCATGAACATCCACCTTCAAGACACTTATGCTGAGGTGGCAGAGCGCGACAAACTGTTATTTGCCAATAATTATGCCGCTCAGCTACTGCTTTGTGCCGAGTATGAAAAGTTTGAGCTTTCAATAGAGCAGGCGATGCGTCATATTGGAGAGACTTTGGGCATTGCACGTATGTACCTATGGGTCAATGTCAAGGATTCCCGGGGAGAGCTCTACTACCGCAGTTTTGGATGGAGCGCCCCAGAACTGGATTACACTGAAAGATTGGGTGGGAATCAAATTCTCTCTTACTCCCATCACTTGCAACGATGGAAACAACTCTTCTTACGCAACGAAGTAATCAACTGTCTCGTAAGCGAGTTGCCAGAGGGTGAAGCAAGGCTTCTGGGAAGAGTGGGCATCAAGACAGTTCTCGCGATTCCTATCTTTTACAAGGAAGAGTTTTGGGGATTTGCCAGTTATGACAGAACCTACGAGCAGCACTTGTTTGAGCAGGACACAGTCGACTTATTGCGCTCGTGTTCGCTTATGCTTGCTTCGGCCGTTATCAGATCCGAGATGGATGATGAGCGCAACGAGGCCTTGGAGCAGTCGGTCCTGGCATCAAAGGCTAAGGGTGCTTTTCTTTCCAATATGAGTCATGAGATTCGCACGCCTATGAATGCCATAATCGGCATGACTTCAATTGGGCTTGCTGCAGATTCATTAGAGCGCAAGAACTACGCCTTTGAGAGGATATCGAATGCTTCCAAGCACCTCCTTGGCATCATCAATGACATTTTGGACATAAGCAAGATAGAGGCTGGAAAGCTGGAGTTGTCGCCAGAGACCTTTTGCCTGTCTGAAGTGGTCGAAAACGTCATTGATGTCGTTAGCTTTAGGGCAAAGGAGCGTGATCTTAAGCTCACGGTCATAGTAGACCCCAAGCTTCCTGTGTATTTTGATGGTGATGACCACAGACTGGCGCAGGTCATCACCAATTTGCTCGCAAATGCAATTAAGTTCTCGCATGCTGGAGGAAGCATTGTCTTGGAGGTCTGTCTTGAGCAAGAGATGGACAGCAGTGCATCGATTTTGTTTTCGGTCAAAGATGAGGGTATAGGCATTAGCGCAGAGCAGATGGCTCGACTGTTTCAATCCTTTGAGCAGGCCGAAAGCGGCACCTCTCGTAGATTTGGGGGCACTGGCCTTGGCTTGGCTATTTCTAAGAATATCATCGTGGCAATGGGAGGAGAAATCTGGGCAGAGAGCGAGCTCGAAAAAGGCTCTATCTTCTTTTTTAGAATTAATCTCAAAGTCGTGAGAGATCTGGGAGGATTAGATGCCAGCGTGCTTACACCAGGAGAAAGTGCCGTGTGCAAGCTTAACTTTACGGGCCATACAATACTTCTGGTAGAAGACATGGAAGTCAACCAAGAAATAGTAAAAGGTCTACTCGAGCATACTGGCATAGAAATTGACCTCGCAGGCAACGGCCGAGAAGCTCTGGAAAAACTCATTGCCAATCCCCAACGCTATGACATAGTATTCATGGATGTTCAGATGCCCGAGATGGACGGACTTGAGGCAACCAGGAAAATCCGTTCACTGGACGCTTCATGGGCTCAAGCCCTGCCTATTATTGCAATGACGGCAAATGTCTTTAGAGAAGACGTAGAAGAATGTATCGCTGCCGGCATGAATGATCACATGGGTAAGCCCATCAATTATGGTGATATCATGGAGCGCCTTCATACCTACATACCTTAGGTTACTGCATTTCAAGAGCTAATTCTTTGTGGAGAAATAGGGGGCAATCCTATATGATTAGTTTCTACGACAAGTGCATTGTCAATGTGGCGCCAAAATAGTAGAAAGAGCACAGAACTATGGTCAGAAAAGAATTCTTTGGGGTCTGCGCATCGCACGTAAACTTTTCGCTTGATGCGGATGGCTGCGTTTTGGGTGTTTCTTTTGAAAAGGGTTGCAGCGGTAACCTCAAGGCAATTTCAAAGCTTGTAGAGGGGCGCCCTGCCGAGGAGATTATTGCGCTCATGTCGGGAATACCCTGTGGGGGCAGAAGCGCTTCTTGTCCAGATCAGTTTGCCCTCGCTCTGCAAAAAGAGTTGAACCGAAGAGAGTTAGGCTGAAAAGTAGTCCTATGAAAGTGCTCATCATAGACAATTTGGTATCGGGGCTTAAAACAAGGGCTGTTTACGACTTCTGTCGCATTTTTGCTCAAGACGGTGACGAACTCACCATACGCTCTACTGACGGAACCACAATGATAGAAGACATGCTGGACGATGCTACCGGTTACGATCTGGTAGTTGCTGCAGGAGGGGACGCCACCATAAGCGCTGTGGCCTACGAGCTGCGCAATAGTGCGGTTCCGCTTTTGCCATTTCCCGCTGGCTCAGCAAACCTTCTTGCTACCAACCTGGGCACACCAGAAGAGCCCAGCGCCCTTGCGCGCATTGCACGTACGCTCAAGACCGAGAAATATGACTTAGGCGAACTGGAGTTTATTTGCTCCAAAAAGCTCTATACCAAGGGATTTGCAGTCATTGCCGGGGCGGGTTACGATGCCACTATTGTGGGGCGAGCAGAACGTCTTAAGGAGTTTTTTGGCCCTATGGCATACTTTGCTGCTGCCATATCTGAGCCTAATCCCAAAGTAGCGAGCTTTACTCTCACCTTGGACAATGAGGTGCTCAGTATCGAAGGGATTGCCGTTCTTATCGTTAACTTTGCGCAGATATATCCCGACCTCTCCATTGTCCACGGAAACGATGCCAAAGACGGGTTATTTGAAGTGGTGGTCATCAAAAAACAACATGCTGTGGAACTGCTGCCTGCCCTCTTTTCTGCTGTACTTGATGCCATGGGCAATTTTCCTGCCAGAGCAGATGCGCTTGAGGTGCGCTTTTCATCACAGGTAAAGGTAGAGTCTGATCCGCCGATGGAAATTCAAATCGATGGAGATGTTCCCTCTGCCACTACACCCTTTCATGCCAAGAACTTGCCTGGCGCTGCCCGCTTTGTTGTAGCCTAGGTGCGGTATAATTTTCTGAAATACACCCAACAAGAAAAGGTATTGAGATGAGCTCTTTATATTTTGCATTGATTTTCCTAGTTCTATTTCTTGGTCTTGGCTCGCAAATGATGATTAAGCGTGCCTATAAGAAATGGAAAAAGAATCAGATAGGCTTTGGAGTGAGCGGCGCTGACGCAGCACGTACCATGCTGAACACCGGTGGACTCAATCACGTAACCATCATAGAGGTAGGCGGGGAGCTATCTGATCATTTTGACCCTCGCACCAATACGGTGGCTCTTTCTGGTGATGTTTACCATGGGCGCACCGTGTCGGCTATTGCCATTGCCTGCCATGAGAGCGGTCATGCTCTGCAACATGCTCGCGGTTATGTCCCAGCAAAGGTCAGAGGTGCCATAGTGCCGGTGGCAAGCATTGCTTCAAACCTCTGGGTGTTTGTGCTTATCGCTGGTATTGTCCTCAGTCTCTTTGAGTTGATCTACGTAGCCATTGCGCTCTTTGCTGCAGTGCTGATATTTCAATTGGTGACTCTTCCTGTAGAGTTTGATGCCTCCAAGCGCGCAAGAGATTTTATACAGCAAAGTGGATGGCTCAACCAAAAGGAGTACGGTGGCGCCAAAGCAGTGCTGCGTTCGGCTGCTTTTACCTATGTAGCTGCTGCCCTGGCGTCAATACTGCAATTGTTATACCTGCTGAGCGCAGCTAGACGCTAGTGATGCTTAGTGGTGCTTGAGTACGCATATTTGAATGACCCAGCAAAGAGCAAGGAACTGCTGAGCGTTACTGCAGCTATGGACCTGGCCAAAAGGGCGCTTGAAGGCATAACCGTATCTATAATTGGAGAAGTGTCGGATCTATCGGACAATCCACGTTATAAGGCTGTCTACTTTACCCTTGCTGATGAGCGCTCTGCCTTGCCCTGTTTAATGTGGCGAAGCGCCTTTGACAAACTGGGCGTACAGCTTAAGAGCGGAATGAAGGTGGAAGTGCATGGGCGCTTCAGCCTCTACAGTGCCAAGGGGCGTATGCAGTTTGATGTTCGCTCATTGAGCTTGGCAGGAGAGGGTCTGCTGCGCGCACAAGTGGCTCAACTGGCAACCAAGCTAAAGGCTCAAGGGCTGATGGATGAAGCACGCAAGCTCTCTCTGCCTGCCATGCCAAAAGAAATTGCGCTTGTAACTTCACCGCGAGGCAAGGCCGTGCATGACGTGCTGCGCACCTTACGCAGGCGTTTTCCGCTTGCCAGGGTCTTGCTGTTTGGAGTAGGAGTTGAAGGCAAGGAGGCTGCTGAAGGCCTCATCCGGGCACTCAAGGCAGCCGAGCAGTCAGCAGCCGAAGTCGTACTCCTGGTTCGTGGTGGTGGATCCTACGAAGACCTCATGCCGTTTAATGATGAGAAGCTTGCCTTAACCATCGCATCGCTTACTAAGCCGGTCATCACAGGCATTGGCCACGAGCCAGACACATCAATTGCAGACATGGTAGCCAGCCTGAGAGCATCCACTCCCACTGCCGCTGCTGAGGCTGCCGCACCGCACATCCAAGACTTGCAACGCGAACTGAGCTCTCTGGCAGCCAGGATAGAGACAGGCTTGAGTCGCCACCTACACTTAGGTGCACAGAGCATACGAGCCTTTGAGCGTTCTAGTGTTTTTAACCAGAAGAACTACATCACTTCACGACAAGTCCTCAACCTTGAACAAACTGCGCTCAGGCTGGAAAGGGCTATTCCAACCGGACTCACACGAGCAGAAAGCGTCCTGAGCAAGACGAGTCAGCGCTTACACGATTTATTGAGCTATATCTTGAGGGAGAGCAGGCATGTGCTTGAGCAAAAGCAACACACTCTGGCTCATCGGGGCAGGAGTCTTACTGACATCTTTGGCGTAGACCTGACTACCGCCGCTGCAAGGCTTGAGAGCCTCTCTCCTCATGCCGTTATCTCTCGTGGTTATGCCTTGGGGTATGACGAAAAGGGAAACCTGCTAAAGACTATAGAGCAAGTGAGTGCTAACGACCAGATTAGCATCACGCTCTCTGATGGAACCATAGAAGCCCGAGTTATTAATACATCACAAAGGAGCTAGCATGAGCATAGACAGCAATGCAACGTACGTTGCCGTAGACGAGTTGAGCTTCAAGGAAGCGCAAGGCGAGCTGGAGGGGATAGTGCGCTCGCTGGAGTCGGGCACACTTGAGCTTGAGGTCAGCCTTGAGCTCTACGAACGAGGAGTAACTCTCATGAAGAGCCTTAAGAGCCGCTTAGAAGCCGCTGAGCAGAAGATTGAGGTATTGATGGGCGAGCTCGAGCCCGAGACCGAGTAGAATACTTGCTTTCGCCACAATGTAGGGAGGAAATATGACCGACTGTGTCTTTTGCAAAATAGTCGCACGCGACATCCCGGCGACAGTTGTATATGAGGATGAGGACATCTTGGCTTTTGAGGATCAAAATCCACAAACTCCGGTGCACACTCTCATAATACCTAAGCAGCACTACAGCAGTATCTCTGATGACATCCCCCCAGAACTACTTGGTAAGCTCTTCTCCAAGGTCAAGGAGGTTGCCAAAATCAAGGGCGTTGAAGAGAGTGGTTATCGCGTCATTGTCAACAAAGGTAAAGACGGGCGACAAACGGTCTTTCACCTGCATGTTCACATTTTGGGTGGCATTAAACTTCCAATATTCGTTGGACCTGCTGACTAATCAAGTTGCCTGGCTCCTTGTTTACTGTATACACCTTGCCCCACGAGCTCTCATTTAGAAAGTGCTTTTACTAGAAAGGTTTACCATGAACGTACTCGTACTCAATGCTGGATCCTCGTCACTAAAGTATCAACTCTTCAATATGCAGACCGGAGAAGTCTCGGCCAAAGGAGTCTGCGATCGTGTAGGCACCACCGAAGCCCTGCACGTCTATGAAGCAGGCGAGGTAGAACAAGAAGAGCAGCTCTCATTGCTTAATCACCTTGAGGCCATCAAAGCAGCGGTGGCTGCGCTTACACACCCTCACCATGGTGTGATTCAAGATCTCTCAGAAATCAATGCTATCGGGCACCGAGTGGTGCATGGTGGAGATTACTTTGTTGAGTCCGTTGTCATCGACGATGAAGTTATTGCGCGCATTGAGGAATGTGTTGGCTTGGCGCCCCTTCATAATCCCGCTGGTCTTGCTGGCATTAGAGCCTGCGTAGAGTTAATGGAGGGCACGCCTCAGGTCGCTGTTTTTGATACGTCTTTCCATCAAACGATGCCTGCCAAAGCGTACCGGTACCCCTTGCCAACGAAGTATTTTGAGGATCTTAAGATACGTCGCTATGGTTTTCATGGCACCAGTCATCGCTACGTAGCTCAGCGCGCCGCTGAGTTTCTTGGTAAGCCAGTCGAAGACCTCAGGCTTATCACCTGCCACCTGGGCAATGGTTGCTCAATTGCTGCTATCAACAAAGGTAAGTCCGTTGACACCTCTATGGGCTTTACCCCACTTGATGGCTTGATGATGGGCACCCGCACCGGAAGCATAGACCCCGCCATTTTGCTCTATCTAGAGGATTATCAAGGTATGAGCGCTGAAGACATCAACAAGTTGCTCAACAAGGAGAGCGGGCTGCTCGGGGTTTCTGAGCTGTCCAATGATCTGCGTGATGTCGGTACAGCCGCCAAGGATGGAAATGAGAAAGCGCAGCTCGCTATTGATATGTATGCCTACTACGCTAAGCGATTCATTGGCTCATACACCTTTGCCATGGGTGCAGTCGATGCCATAGTATTTACCGCAGGTGTGGGCGAAAACGCGGTTGACATGCGCCAGATGATGCTTGAGGGTCTCGAAGAGCAGGGAATAATTATTGACGCAGAGCTCAACGCCAAGCGTGGAGGAGATCGCTCTATCTCGGCTGATGAATCTGCTGTTAAGGTACTTGTCATCCCGACCAATGAAGAGCTGATGATTGCGCAGGATGTAAAATCCTTGGTGGGAAGCTAGTTTCTAGCCAAGGAACAACTATAGGTCAGGCGAGCAATCAATGCTTGCCCTGAACAAAAGCCTGAGGAGGCGGTGACTGAGCATCGCTTCTTCAGGCTTTAATACAAAGTGTGAGACTCAGGCCTTTCGAGCCTGAGATTGCACGGCAGTTATGGCGGCTACACCTACTATGTCTGCTGCGCTCGCTCCTCTGGAGAGGTCATTGACCGGCTTACCCAGGCCTTGAGTTATGGGGCCGTAAGCTTCAGCCTTGGCAAGACGCTGTGCAAGTTTGTAGGCTATGTTGCCGGAGTCAAGATCAGGAAAGACTAACACGTTGGCATTGCCGGCAACCGTAGAATCAGGAGACTTGGACTTTCCAACACTGGGTACGATGGCAGCGTCAAGCTGGAGTTCGCCATCAATGGCCAAGTCAGGTGCCTGAGCAAGTGCTAACTGAGTGGCTTCAGCAACCTTGTCAACACTGGGGCTTTTGGCACTTCCTTTGGTGGAGTGCGAAAGCATGGCGACAACCGGAGTAGCTTGAACGAGACTCTCAAAAGAACTCGCAGAGCTCAGTGCAATCTCAGCAAGCTCCTGTGCATTGGGATGCTGTACGAGGCCAGAATCAGCAAAGATAAAGGTACCTTGCTCACCAAATTCACAGTTGGGCACCACTATGATGAAAAAGGCGCTCACCAGAGCAACGCCCGGTGCGGTTTTAAGAATTTGAAGACTTGCACGTAATACGTCGCTGGTAGAGTGTACGGCACCTGCTACCATGCCATCAGCCTCGTCCAGGTGCACCATCATCACTCCGTGATAAAGCTCCTGCTCTACGAGTGCCTGTGCATCCTCCAAAGTAAGCCCCTTTGCCTTGCGCAGCTCATAAAGCGTCTCAGCATAGCGCTCATTAGAGGGGCTATTGGCTGGATCAACCAGCTTAATGCCCGTAAGGTCTATGCCCATCGCTGCTGCTTCTTCTGGCACCGCCAGCACAGTTACTTCAGCAATATTACCATCTGCGATTGCTCTTGCTGCCTCAATCGTGCGACGATCTCTGCCTTCTGGCAATACAATATGCTGTTTGTTGGATGCAGCACGTATGCTGATTTGTTCAAGAAAACTACTCATTGGTGACCCTTTCTCTAAGATATCTCGGTTTACGACAAGACCATGAAGTAACACATTGGGCTATAGCAATCTATTGAAGCGTTTGCAGTGGACTGCAAGGTGCAGCCCAAAGAGACTGATTGGTCTTGACTGGTAACCTTTCTCGTTTTGACTGTCTAACACCGCGTTAACATAGTCATGTGTGCAACACGGTCTCGTGATAGAATGCCATATTACACAAATTGTAAAGGAGCAGCTTTGTCCATGAACAAATGTGGCACACAGAACTACGCAAGCGGTATATCATCAGCCAAGAAGGCTCTGGAAGCAGGGATAGATGTCTTGGTAGCGGGTGCAGGATTTGCTGGCTCAGTGGTGGCGCGAGAACTGGCAGAACGTGCCAATAAAAAGGTGCTCGTTGTGGAGCAACGCTCACATGTCGGAGGTAATGCCTTTGACACCTACGATGAGGCCGGTGTGTTGATTCACGCCTACGGGCCACATATCTTCCACACTAACTCCAAACGTGCCTATGAATACCTCAGTCGCTTTACTGAATGGCGCAGCTATCAACACGAGGTGCTTGCCAACATTCATGGCAAGCTCACTCCTGTGCCCTTTAACTTTAATTCTATAGAGCAACACTTTGTGCCCACCACGGCTGCAATGCTCATCAGGCAGCTTGAAGAGAGTTTTGGCAAAAACACCAAGGTTCCTATCATTGAGCTGCAAAAAAGCAGCAACTCCTTGCTGGGAGAGCTGGCTGACTTTGTATACGAAAATGTTTTCTTGCACTACACCCTTAAGCAATGGGGGCTGAGGCCCGAAGAAGTCGATGAGAGCGTTACTGCGCGAGTGCCTGTCTACACCGGGAGAGATAATCGCTATTTTACCGACACATGGCAAGGCATGCCGCTACATGGCTACACGCCTCTGTTTGATAACATGCTTAACCACGACAATATCACGGTAGTCCTTGGGGCAGATGCGCGCGAGCTACTGGAGTTTGCATTAATTGACTCGAAAGCCTCCCTGAAGCTGCCTGCCACTTGCTCTTTGATCTATACCGGGCCCTTGGATTTTTTGGCAGAGACCTGTTACGGCATGCTTCCTTACAGAAGCTTGGATTTTGTGTATCTCACTTTGCAACAAAAGCACTTTCAGCCAGTTGGCACGGTCAACTATACAGTGAGCGAGGACTATACCCGTATCACTGAATTCACTTGGCTTACTGGCCAAGAGCTGGATGTCACCACAATCATGGAAGAGTACCCCTGCGCCTTTGAGCAAAAGCCTGGCCAGGTTCCGTACTATGCCATTTTGGATCCAGTCAATACAAAAGCCTACGAGCGCTACCTCTCGCTATTTTTGCAGATACCAAATTTTTATGCGCTGGGGCGTCTTGCCGAGTATCGATACTTCAATATGGACCAAATCGTAGAGAGAGCACTTGAGTTGGCAGATAGGATATGCGCTCATGACTGAACCAACTAACGAGCTGCCAGCACTACCGATTATCACCTTTGCCGTTCCTTGCTACAACGTAGAAGACTATTTGGATAACTGCGTCAAATCCATCCTTGCTGGCTGCGTTCATCACATCGATAAGATTGAGATAGTCTTGGTTAATGACGGCTCCACCAAAGATAACACGCCAGAAAAAATCGATGAATGGGCGGCGCGGCACCCCAGTATTATCAAGGCGGTGCATCAAGAAAACGGGGGGCATGGTCAGGCGGTTAATGCCGGCTTGGCACATGCCACCGGTGTCTACTTTAAGGTGGTTGATGCAGACGACTGGCTCGATGAACGTTCATGTAGGCGTGTTGTCGACAAGCTTGAGCAGTTTTCTCTTAGTCAGGCACCGGTTGATCTCCTCATTACCAACTATGTGTACGAGAAGGTGTTTGAGGGCAAGAGAACGCCCATTAGATATCTTAATGTATTGCCTCGCAATAAGCAGTTTTCTTGGGGAAACATCGGACGCTTTTTGCCCTCGCAGTGCATACTCATGCATTCTGTGATTTATCGCACACAAATACTCAAGGACATTGGCCTCACTCTCCCCAGGCATACGTTTTACGTTGATAACATTTTCGTGTACCTTCCACTGCCTCACGTCAGGAGCCTTTATTACATGAATGTTGACCTTTACCGTTACTTTATTGGAAGAGAAGGGCAAAGCGTTAACGAAGCAATAATGATTGGGCGTATAGACCAGCAGCTGAGAGTAACCCGTATCATGATTGATGCTTTTGACTTGGCTGGTAGCGACATTACTGAGCCGCGACTTCGGCGTTATATGGAAAACTACCTGCTGATGATGCTGGTAATCTGCTCAGTATTTCTCGTGCTCTCAGAAAGAGAAGATGCCCTGGAACAGCGTGATGGTATATGGCGCTACCTCTACGATCGCTCACCCGAGCTGTATCGTAAGATGCGCAAGAATTACATTGGGCGCGCCGTAAATCTCAATGGGCGCTATGGTCACTACACTATCAAAGGCGGCTACAGAATGTCGCAAAAAATTTTCAAATTCAATTAACCGCTGCGTGTTGTCAGCGTATCTCCAGACCGAGATACCCATGCAGCTCTCTCCTTGGGCACCGCACGGCATTGCAGCACGAGCATTGCAGCTCTGCTTACTGATCAACCACGTGGTGCAAATAAAGATAAAAACTGCGTGCAACACATTTTGAACAGGGAATCTTCACATAATCTCCATAATAATAGCATTTACTTTAGCAATTTTCTGCTGTAGTATTATCTTGCTCTTGAAATAGGGGGGCCTGAGAGCAAGACCCCGCAGATTACAGCCGCTAAAGGGCTCGATTGAAAGGAAGCAATCATGGAAATGGTAATGAGAAGGAAAGAGCAAATCCGCAAGACTGGAAAGAAGGGTTTTACCCTCGTTGAGCTAATCGTTGTAATTGTCATCCTGGGAATTCTGGCTGCAATCGCAATACCGGCATTAGTAGGATATATCGACAGGGCGCGCACCGACGGTGCTATTACCGAGGCTGCAACTGCCCGCACTGCCATGCAGACTATCGCCAGTAACGCCTACGGGCACGGTGGCGACTACAACCTTGGCGGTGAGTCAATTGACGGTGTGCTTGATAGCACTGGTGGCAACGCGCTTGTCACAACTGGAGCTATTACAGACGAGATCAACGCCCTTATTGGATCAGACGACTATGTACTCAATACCTGGAACGTCGAAAAGGGAGTAGTTAAGGCCTTTGAACTTGATGTGCCTACTGGACCAACGGTTGCATGGGACAGTGTCACAGGATACTCAATTACACTGCCCTAGCACCTGCTGCTGACAAAATCATCAGCATCCACTGGCATCACTTCCTCGTCGAGGTCTGATCAAGGTCAGGCCTCGACTCGTTTGGTACAGCATAATAGGTATAATCCCACTGAGACAGAAAGGGTTGGTTATGACGTCGAGACGGCTTAGACTTCTCATAATCGTATTAGCTTTTGCAGTCATCGCAACAAGCTCCCTTGCTGTCTACCAAACTTTTATTGCTCAAGAGAGCTTTGCCTCAATTGAGCCGTACTCAGATCGTTACACACACCAGTCTCAGTCTGTATCCACCAATGCTGGCGTCTTTAGAGAGCGCGACTATCATGCCGCTGCCTCAAGCGAGATTGCAACACCTGCCAATGGCAAGCTTATTATTAATCCTATACAAGCGGATGATCAAGGCGAAGAGTCGCCGAGGGTGCAGTTTAGCAGCTATTTCTTAGAAAGCTCTTTTGGGGCACCTCTTTACACTCGCATCACCAACTCCAGACGTAGCGACAAGCGCACGGGCCAGGTACCTGATGTTGCAGTTTTGACTCTGGAGTATTCCTCTCATTCTAACGTTAGCAGCTGGCAGTCGCTCACCATCTACAATACGGCAAGCAGCGAAGACCTGGTTGACAGCGCCCTTATCTTTGCTCCAGCCTTAGAGCATCGCGCCACAACGTGGCAACATAATGTCTCCCTCATCTTGGTGGATGGAGTTAACACGAGCCATGCAGCTGCCTTGTTGCCTGGGGTTAACATCCTCAATAGTAGTAGCACTGACGGCAGAGCCTCTGGTGTCATTTATACCAATAGGCCTTTTGCAATTGGCAGCCTGCCGAGCCACGCTCAGGATAGTAAACTTCACAACGCTTTTGAAGCTGCTCGCAAAACGGGTAGCCTGTCTAGTGCTGCTACGCTCGGTATGGATATATCCCAACGTATTACAGGAACCGATCTCATCTTTACCGCACCAAGCGGCAAAGAGATCATTTCCAGCATTCAAGCTCCTGTTTCGAACAGCGGCGTTACCAACAGTCTGTCTATAGAAGGTGGTGTCGTAGCCATAGACAGAGGAGTAACTCTGGTTATTGGTTCAGGCGAGCTTGGCAGAGCTAATTCAATACTGGGGAGAAGCGAAGAAGGTGCACCCGTCAGAGGAACTCTGAACCTCTCGCCTCATGCAATCATTGTGGACGGTGGCACCCTGGTGCTCTCCAACGCTACGGCAGGCTCTATTTCGATAAACTCAAGCATACAGGTACGCAATGGAGGCATCCTGAAAATAGGCGAAAATGTCGCCATAAACGGTAACATTTACGCCTTTGGTGGTGGCAGCGTTGAAGTATTAGCAAGCTTCACACTTAATGGCTCTCCAGTGCCACTAGCTATTTCCATGCCTACCGCTTCAAGTAACGAGGCGCAGACTACCATTATGCGGACGACTGAACGTGCGCCCGGAGGTATATACATCTTTGGTGGAAACTGCGTGCTTGCTGACGGTACTGCTTTGGGGTCTGGCAAACTCCACGCCTCACTACTGTGGCTGATTGGAGGGGGAGATGGTTTCAACCAGTTTTTCAGATCCAATGCCGTGCATTTCTTGAGCACCCAGGCACCTCTGGGATACCGCCTGATGTATAGTGATTATTGTTGCAGTAACGCACATGCACAGAGTTACTACTGCATGCATCTGGGCAGTCTCAACGAGGACGGTGAGCCCTATGTGGAAGTGAGTTTAAGTGATGACTGCGCAGTCATTGAAGCGTTTGTGTTTGCGGGTTTGATTCATGAATAGAACAGAAAACAAGACTGTGGGCCACCGTACTCACTGCAATTATACCCCTAATACCCAGACTCGCAGCATTCTGGATCACTTTACTTTTTACCGGGAAGACAATTGTGCTATAATAATTCTCACATTAATAGCACAATTAAATGCGACTTCAAATTTATAGGTTTGAGGGGTAATATGCCAGTCTATAAGTACAATGCAGTAGCTGTTGACGGAAGCCGAAGAGTAGGTTCCGTTGAGGCCGCCAATGAGACGCAGTTGTCTGCCGCACTGAGGGACAATGGGCTGTATTTAATGAGTAGCAGGCTTACCGAGAGCAGAGCCAAGCATCAAAAGCTTAAGACCAACGAAGTAGCAGATTTTTGTAGGCAACTAGCTGCCATGCTTTCAAGTGGCATAACGCTCATACGCGCCATGCAGATTATCGAGGCGCGTGATGCCAAGCCTCAGGTTAAGCGGGTGTATAGAGACCTTATAGACGACCTTCGAAGGGGCTCTACGTTAAGCGAGTCAATGGATAATCAGGCGCCTGCTTTTCCTCCTTTGCTCTCAAGCATGATTCGCGCGGGCGAAAACTCTGGAGGTATCGATAAGACCTCTGAAAAAATGGCAATTACCTACGATAAGCAGCACAGGCTGAATGCCAAAATGAAGTCCGCAAGTATTTACCCAATTGTATTGGTCGTACTTATCCTGGCAGTTGTCGTCATACTCTTCACCTTTGTGCTCCCGTCCTTCATGGGAATCTTTGGAGACATGGAGTTGCCTCTGCCAACCCAAATTATGATGGGCATTTCGGGTGTTTTTGTGAGATTTTGGCCTCTGATTATTGGCGGGTCTATTATCGTCGTTGCCTTAACGATTGCCATTTTTAGGCAGCCTGGCCCTCGTAAAGCCTGGGACAAAGCAAAGCTCAGAGCTCCTATTTTTGGCAAGCTCTTGCGCATCATCTACACTGCCCGTTTTGCACGCACCCTTGCATCGCTTTATGTGAGTGGCATCCCTATGATACAAAGCCTGCACATTGGCAAATCAACCGTAGGTAATTCCTATATCGAGTCGCAATTTGACAATGTCATCAACAGCCTGGGCAATGGGCGCACACTCAGCCTGTCCATGGCAGAGGTAGATGGCTTTGATGCCAAGCTTCAGTCGACCATTTCAGTCGGAGAAGAAAGTGGTCGCCTGGAGGCAATGCTCGACAGCGTGGCTGATCAGTTTGATTATGAAGCTGAGATAGCATCACAACGTCTGGTAAGTCTCATGGAACCCGCCATGATTATTATCATGGCAGTGGTAGTGGTTGCCGTTATTGTCTCGGTACTCCTGCCTATATTTCAAATGTACTCGAGCATTGCTTAGAAGGGAGGAACTATGATCAATACCTTTTATTGTAGCCCCAGCACCCTCAACCTGGTCATGGGGTCTGCTTCGAACACTGCGGTGCACGTTAAGGACTTCAGGCAGATACCCTTGCCCGAAGGTGCAATGATCAATGGCATAATTACCAATGTGGATATCATGACAGACTTCCTCGAAACCATAGCAAACGAGTACCATTTGCAGGGTGGTGCCACAGGCGAAAACCAACTTCTACGAAGCCCCACTCGTATCATTATACAGGCCTCCAATATCGTCACAAAGATTATGGAGGTTCCGCCGGTTGACGAGGCGCAAATGAGGGCTTTTATCAAGCGAGAGTTTACACAGTATGCAGACGCTAGCGACGAAGACCATACCATCCTCTACGACTACACCGTGCTCAATCAAATTGGTCCGCAAGGGGGTATAGAAATTCTTGCTGCCAGCTCTGGGCGCGATATGATCGAAGATTACCGCTGCGCTTTTGAACAAGCTACCTACAATGTTGAACAGATTGGCATTGCGGTGGAATCGCTTATTAAATTAACCTGCCTTTTACCCCACCTGGTTGGCAAGACCTACCTGCTTACTCAGGTTGAACCGGGTCGCCAGACAAATACCATTTTTAGCGATGGTACCTATAGGATTTCAAACGGCTATCGCCTCATTGGAGAGCCTCAGAGCAGCAGCTGGGTAGGGGAGATTGGTCAAAACATTGCTTCGACACTGCAGTTTATCAGAGCGCAGCGTGGCCAAACCGAACTAAACAATGTCTTCCTGTCTGGGATTAACCATGAAGCTGTGGAGCATCTTACGCAAGAGTTTGGCTACCTTAATGTAGGCATGGGACTTTTAGATCTTTCGGGTGTGATTACTGTGTCAGAAAAGATTGGTGCTCAGCGCAATTTTGAGCCGGGCGCGCTCCTCTACAACCTGGGTGCTTTGGTTAGAAGGGTATAGATGGTTGGGATGATAAGTCAAAAGTGCAGTACCTGCATAAGGAGTGTGCATGGCAAAGACTGTTAGACAAAAAGAAATAAACTTTCTTGCCGTACTATCTGGGCGAAGGGTCAAAAAGAAGCTGGAGCTTCGATCTTTCATCATGCCCTTGGTGCTGCTGCTCATCGCTCTTGTTGGCCTTATCATCTTTTTCCTCCTACAATCATCTGCTGCAGAAGTTAAAGCAGAGTCAAATGAAATACGAGACTACCTCAACTCGCCAGAAACAGAGCGTCAACTGGTAGAGGCTGCACAGGTAGAGTCTGATGCGCGCGCAATGAGCATTGCTGCAGAACAAGTAGCAGTTCCCATGGAATATCTTGTTGGTTATCCTGATATGAGCGCCAACAACTACTCGCGCATGAGAGCCTTTGCGGGCCCTCAAGTAGAGTTGTCTACCTTGAGTTATGATCGCAATACCGGACTATTGGCTTTTACGGCCTCCAGCGACTACGTACTTTCAATACCCACCTTTATTGCACAACTGCGCTCAAGTGGTATGTTTTCTGAGGTGAGTTATTCTGGCTACTCCAGCAACGTCACACCCACTATGCAGATATCTCAAGCAACCAATCGAGGAATTGGTGGAGCTCCTGTGTGGGAAACTAACTATTACCAAGTGGGCAGCACTTACCCGGATGGTGGAGCCTATCCAGGGGGCAGTGGCAGTCAGGGAGTAGTTTCTGGTCAAGGAACGAGCTTTTACACCGCAACACTTTACGCTTTTAGAGTGGAGTGCTCTGTCAAGCCGCCAAATCCTGCGCAGGCTTTGGGCATAGAGGAAGACCTGGCAACAGAAAGCGAGGTGAACCAGCATGGTTAATCGTAGCGCCAATACGCAATCGGGGCAACAGTACTCCAGCGTGCAGGCTTCAGGCAAACCCACCATGGGCCATAGACCTTCTTTTAGTCGTAGCGTGAGTATGGTGCTAAGCAGTTTAAGCACGCGCGAAAAAGCCATGATCTGGGCTCTCCTGGTCATTACGCTCATACTTGCCCTTGTTTTCTTTTTAATTCTTCCCGCACAAGATCGCTTGGTGCTGGCGCAAAATGAACGTGATGCCTTGCGCTTTGAGCAGACTTCTACGCGCTCGACCATAGCTGCTATTTCTACTAATCAGGATATACTCACCAGTGCTACAGAGCGACACGATGAGCATCTTCTCAAGTATCAGGCTCCACTGCTGCCAGAAAGCATTGATCGCATGATAACCACGATGGTGCAAGACTGTGGCTTTACTGCTTCTTCTCTCACGCTCAACGCGCTCAAGATCGAAACCATTACCAGCTTTGAGCCAGCGCCACCCTCATGGGAAATACCAAATCCTCAGGCTTCAAGTAGCGAACTACAGCCTCAAGGAAACGGTGACGCTACAGGCGGCAGTGAGCCAGAGGTGGGCGAGAGCACTCATGATCTCGAAGCGCAAGGCGATGATGCAAGCTTGGATAATGAAGGTGTTTCATTGCCACCAATGAACAATGAGCACGTTCCAGCTGCGCCATCTGTCGAGCACGAGGTGCAAGTTTATGAAGTGCAGATCAGCGTGGTTGGCGAGGAGGCACATTTTTATGCCTTGCTTGACAGAGTCGTACCGCTCTCTTGGATTAAGGTGGTCTCGAGCTCGTACACTCCGCCTGGCGGCTACCTCACCAACTCAAGCCCTGGTGCACAATCATGTACTCTCACCTTTAAGGTTTACGTGCATGCTGATGCTACGGCAAAGAACATATAACTGGTATTGGCTGACAAAGGAGCAGGAATGGTTAACCCCAGACAGGTGCGCATAGGAGACCTTCTCAAAGAATACGGTTACGTGAGCGATGAGCAGATCGAGCAGGCTTTGACCTATCAAAAAGAGCACGACGTACGTCTTGGTCAGGCTGTCATCGATCTAGGGTTTGTTAACGAAAAGGAATTTCAGCAGGCACTTTCTCATAAAACTGGTTATCCCATCATTAACCTGCAAACTGCCGTTATAGATGCCAAGACGGTTGGAGCTGTTCCACGCGAGCTGGCCGAAAGCGCAAATGCCATTGCCATTAACGAAGACCAAGGAACGGTTACCCTGGCAACCAATGACCCCTTAAACCTCTTTGCAATCAACGAAATCGAACAAGTTCTGGGTAAACCAGTGAGACTGGGCATTGCCGACTTTCTCTCTGTTCAACAGGCTATCAAAAATCACTATACCGAAGTCGATGCCATGGCAGCCATTGGCAAGATGAGTACTGGTGTAGTATCCTTACCCGAGCTGGAAGAAATCAGCACTACCGATATTGGTGATGATGCCACACCCGTGGTCAACCTCCTCAACTCCCTCATCATACGCTCATATGCGGCGGGAGCTTCCGATTTGCATCTTGAACCCTTCGTCAACAGCTGCAAGGTAAGGATGCGCGTAGATGGTGCCCTTATCCAATACGCTGACATTCCTCGCAATGTGCATCCTGCACTTGTTGTGCGTCTTAAAATTATGAGCAATCTTGATATTGCCGAAAAGCGTCTACCTCAAGACGGTCATTTTAGACTATTGCTCGAAGGTGTAGATCTAAATGTGCGTATCTCGGTCATACCCACCGTGTATGGCGAAAAGGCAGTGCTACGCTTCCTTACGACCAACACTGCCATAGACTATGCCGATCATTTTGGCATGATAGATGAGGACTACCACAAGTTTCAACAAATACTTGCCAACCCCAACGGCATAGTCTATATCACAGGTCCAACGGGCTCCGGAAAAACCACCACCATGTATTTGGCGCTTGAACAGTTTACAGAGCGGCCGGTCAACATATCTTCCATTGAAGATCCGGTAGAGCGCAATATCGAAGGCATCAATCAGGTGCAAGTCAACGTGCAGGCAGGAATGACCTTTGACAGTGGTCTGCGCTCGCTCCTGCGGCAAGACCCCGACATCATCATGGTTGGTGAAACTCGTGACAACGAAACTGCATCCACCTCCATCAGCGCCGCCATAACCGGTCATCTTGTGCTCTCAACCTTGCATACTAACGATGCGCTTACCTCTATTGTTCGTTTGCAGGACATGGGAGTGCCCAGCTACCTCGTAGGCAATTCGCTGGTAGGTCTGGTTGCGCAGCGTCTCGTACGCAAGGTGTGCGAGTACTGTAAAGAGACCTATGAACCGAGCGAGCTGGATCTGCTCAATTTGCGTGTTGAGGCAACCGAAGCGCCTGTGCTTGTGCGGGGCACCAGTTGTCATATATGCAACGGCACAGGTTACAAGGGTCGCATCGCCATACATGAAATTGTACCGATAGATAAGCATTTGCAACGCATGATAGCCGAGGAAGCCCTCATGGCAAAGATATACGAATACGCGCGAAAGGAGCTCAAAATGAAGACTCTTCGCGACAGAGCCAAAAGTCTGGTACTTGAAGGCATAACAACGATGGAAGAATTCATGAAGATTGGCGAGACGGTTGATTAGATTCAACTTGTCGTAAGTATTTGGTGTGTCACAACGCCAACAGGATAAAGGTGTAAATATGGCTTGTTTGACTATTGAAGAGCTGACACAATACGCCCGCGATAATGACTGCTCTGATCTACATGTAACCGCTCAGCAGGCCCCCACATTTCGTCGTCTTGGCAAGCTGGTAATTGGTCCCTTTAGCGGAACTGAGCAAGACTATCATGAGTTGATCCTTTCCTTGCTCAGCTTAGAGCAAAAAGAGCAACTCGAGCAAGGTCACGATTTGGACTTTTCTTTTGAGGACAGCCTGGGAAAACGCTATCGTGCCAACGTGTATCGTGCGCAAAAGCACCTTGCTGCCGCAATACGCATGTTGCGAGATGACATTCCCTCGCTGGAAGATCTAAACTTACCTTCGGTTCTACAAAACCTTGCTGACGAGCCACGGGGGCTCATCTTGGTGACTGGCCCAACAGGCTCGGGTAAATCTACTACTCTTGCTGCGATGATTGACTACATTAACACACGCAGGGCTGCACATATCATCACTATCGAAGACCCCATTGAGTATATACACCCACACAAGCGCTGCCTGGTGCACCAAAGAGAGTTGCACCGCGATGTTCCCAGCTTTGCCAGTGCACTCAGATCTGCCATGCGTGAGGATCCTGATGTCATTTTAGTGGGAGAGATGCGCGATTATGAAACCATATCTGCTGCGGTTACTGCTGCCGAAACAGGACATTTGGTGTTTTCGACACTACATACTACCGGTGCTGCTCAAACGATTGATCGTATAGTAGACGTATATCCTGCCCATAGCCAGACTATGATTCGGTCACAGCTTTCTGGTATCTTGCGCGGCATTGTAACTCAGACTCTACTGCCCTTTTCAGACAACAGCGGACGCTTGGCGGCAACTGAGATTCTCATTGGAACCGATGCGGTTCTTGCTCAAATCCGAGAAGGTAAGTTCCACCAGCTCGCTTCTGCCATGCAAAGTGGTGCCAGTTTTGGTATGCATACTTTGGCCGGAGACCTTGCAAGCTTGGTCAAACAAGGGCATATTATGCAAAAGGTTGCAGAGGAGGCTGTAACCGATAAAGCGGAATTTGCTCAATACATGGAAGTGTATTAGGTAGACCTTGGCAGTAACGGGAGTTGTGTTGTTTATGTGGAGCTGGTGCTACAGCCTGTAAAAGAGGGTCTAGATTATGCTAAAGTATTTTATTAATTATAGTTACCTACCAGTGCCAGGGGGGTACTAGTGACTTTCTTGACTAAACAGAGTGCCAAAGTGATAAGAAAGGCTGCGTTGTGCGAGGGCTTTACTTTAGTGGAGCTCGTCGTAGGGCTTCTGCTTGCTGTACTGGTTATTGGTGCCGCTGGCTCCTTTATTATCTTTGGCACCAATGTCTTAAGCGCTACCAAGACAAGTTCGGAGCATCAGTCTGATGTCACCCAAGTTGCTGCGCGTATCTCAGAAGAGCTCAGACTTGCAGGGAGTGTGCAGCTGGTAACTAACCAGCCGCTGCCTACTACCCTTGGCAACGATCAACGAATACTATTCATTGGAGACGAAAGTGGTAACCTTGCCCATACAGGCTACTACTTTGTACAGTATGGTTCATTAGATAACGAGCCAAGGAACTACTTTGGTTCTCATTGGTACGGAAGCAGCGGGGTGTCACTCGATTACCAGGCAATGGTCGGGCCAGAGAGCCATAAGAGCTTCGAAATAACGGTAACTGCATTTGGCTACAATAACCAAAACACAAATATCAGTTCAACCAGAAGCTTTGAGCTCGTCAATGTCACTGCCTCGCAGCATCCTTTTTATTCTGCAGAAATCAACAGTACAGAAATCAAGTTCTACCTCCTTTACACGGTATGGCAGGATGAAAAGGTTGATGATATAGTTACTGCCGATGGAGACGACCCTACAGACCGCAATAAGGAATGGGTTGTCCCTGCATCGGGCTACTATCTTTTAGAGTGCTGGGGAGCCGACGGGGGGCAAATACCTACGCCTGCTCTCACCAATCCAGCCATCCAAAATGGATTTGGCGGCTATTCTGCAGGTACGGTATACCTTGCTAAGGATACCAGTGTGTACCTCGTTGCCGGAGGCGCTGGTCAGCTCATCACCAACACGAGCGGTTTGCCTGTTATACCTGGCACGGTATTTTATGCGGTGCAAGGTGGTTTTAATGGAGGGGGAGACTCTGCACAAAGACCAACTTCTTTAATTGAGTATCGTACGGGAGGCGGAGGAGGAAGCGATATTCGTGTCCTGCAAAATAGTCTGAACCATCGCATAATTGTTTCCGGCGGTGGAGGAGGCAATTCCTCTCACACCGTTGCCGAAACTGCCGGCAACGGTGGTGGCCTTATAGGCGCAAGCGGCAGTCTTGGCACAGGTGGCACCCAAACTCAGGGTGGAAGCAGTCAGCTACTGGCACCCTCCGGCCCTGCAGGCTTTGGTGTTGGTGCCAGCTCTAACAATACAGTAGGCGGTGGCGGAGGCGGATGGTACGGCGGTGGCAACGGCAATGGTGCAGGTGGAGGGTCAGGTTATGTTCTCACTCCTACCTCGGATAAGCCCGCCCCTTACTTTCCTGAGCACCCCAGCTACTATTTAAGCGATACTGTAAACCTTCAAAGATCACAACCGGGTTACGTCGAAAAGCCAACCAATGGTCATGGTGGCTTCGTGCGCATTACCTGGATTGCTCGATAGGCAGGGGAGGTCGGATTGATGATGACTACACGACTCGTACAAATCAGACCAAAATCTGCAGCGTCGACTGCCGGCTTTACCCTGGTCGAGATTATAGTTTCCTTTGCCATCTTAGCCATCGTGAGCGCTTCGGTTATTGCAGCCATCATTGGCTTAGCTGCAACCCAACAAATTGATGCACAGACTCGTGAGGATAATGCAGCTGTAGAGCAGAGTATAGCCACAGGAGCAGCCGCAAGCGAGAGAGACGAGTTTGCAGAACTGCCTTTAGGCGAGTTTTCTCTGCCTGCTGCTGCAGAGATCCATATTCAAGGATTGGGGGGCTATACTGTTTTGGGTTATGCTCAAAGCGTCGACCCAGATAGCATATACCTCGATGGAGATGTTGCCTACGTACTTAAACACTGGGTTGTCAAAACCGGCTTCTACAGAATTGAGGTCTGGGGAGCCAGCGGTGGCAACGGAGCCCGAACAGCGGTCAACACTGGTAACTCAGATATTATTTATGACGGAGGTCGTGGCGGCTACGCCTCGGGAATCGTAAGATTGCAGAGGGGTCAAAGCATCTATCTCTATGCGGGGGGGGCCGGAGTGAGTGCCTCTCGCTTAACTGCTGCTCACGGCGGCGCTAACGGGGGAGGAGCAGGATTAGTAGCAAGCTCTGGACAGGATTCCTTGCGCGGCTCAGGAGGCGGAGCGTCCGATGTGCGCATCGAAACAGACAGCCCCTATGCGCGTGTCATCGTTGCAGGCGGCGGCGGAGGCGGCGGCGGAGAGCGAAGTAATCAGA
The DNA here is from genome assembly GCA_009784945.1 of Coriobacteriia bacterium. GTDB lineage: Bacteria > Actinomycetota > Coriobacteriia > Coriobacteriales > UBA8131 > WQXH01. The sequence continues at coordinate 24,788 of WQXH01000001.1, forward strand.
CGGGTACTGCCAGGGCAGGTGGCTTTGGCGGTGGAAACTTCGGCTCAGCGGGAGGAAGCTCCTCTCAAGCAGGTATTCCCATTGGGCAGGGTCAAAACAACGCTGTAACAGGCGCTGGCGGCACACTGTCTGCCGGTGGCCTGGGGGGCTTTTATTACAACAATCAAGGAGGGGTAGAAGGTACTCCCGGCGCACACGGTTCCTTTGGCCAAGGAGGTGCTTCTGGCATCATTGGTAATAACAGCCATGCCAGCGGTGGCGGCGGCGGCGGATGGTACGGCGGTGGCGGCGGCGGTGGCGGCGCAGGTGGAGGCTCGGGCTGGGCTTACACCCAAGCCAACTACAACAGTTGGTCTCATGCGGCCGACAAAGGAGCTTATTTGCTGGACACTCATTGGCTTATGACTCAAGTTGACATCAGGTCTGGAAACTCCAGCATGCCTGATCCCCGCAATGGCGGACTCATGACTGGCATGAGGGGCAATGGCTACGTTAAGGTAACCTGGGTTGGAGCAACACAATGAGCAGGCGATTAGCAAAGCACAATACTACCAAGGTGTGCGCGCTTCAAAGTACACAAGGCTCTACGCTTACGTGGGTCATGGTTGTGGCCATTGTGCTCACGCTCATTATCATGACCCTGGGCTTCATCGTTTCTTACAACTATCGTACTACCATGCTTGACCGCACTATGACTCAAGCCTACTTTACAGCAGTCTCCATCAACGAACGCATTGCCACTTGGCTTACTGATGTACCCAGTTTAGAAACCGGTCTTGACCCGAGCTCAGAAAACTACATTTCGATGATTGAGCCTTTTATGTTTGTTGAAAAGCTTGCAGAAGACTGGCCTAACCCTGTGGTGGAAAACTATACTGAAACAGAGCTGGGAGTCAATATGGGGGTTGCTACCACTACGGTCGGCTTTACCTCTGATAGCTTTGATGAGATAGCAATCACTACAACTGCAGAATACTCGGGCTCAAAGGAAACCGTCACAACCTTGCTCTACCTGCAGCAGATTTCTATCTTCAACTCGGTCAACACTGGCTTTGATTATACCGAACCTGGCATAGCTGCAGCTATGGCCGATGTAGGCAATATTCCAGACTGGAATGCTGCAGCACAGTGGAACAGGGGACACTCCGGCGCAGTTCAGTCTACCAATGACCCTATTGCGGGGTCATGGTGGTCATACTTTGTCAATGTCTATCAAGACGGTATTACTGACTATAATATGGATCTTCTAGCACTCTCTAATAACTCGCTTACCACTGCTGGTGTTCCTCGCCACGACTACAGTTATCGTTATATGCAAAACGCTAACTTTCCAAACAATATTGGCAAGCCAGAGGTACGTTTTAACCTCAATCCAACGCGCGGCACTTTTCGTATTTCACAAACAGCTGCCAGTGTCCTTGACCCCGGTGGAACTGCCAATCCTCTTATCACCACAGGCTACCCCTTTAATCGCACCGACCTGCGTCCATCTGTCAAAGGGGTTATGCTCACCATTAGCGGAGTGGGGGGCACAGGTGTCACCTATAACGTAGCTCATGACAAGGTGGTCTACTATACCAAGGATCACCCTGGTTTTGATACGGCTGACTGGCCAAATATTACTCTTGCAACCTACTATGGCTCAGGCATTACGCCACCCGCTGCCACCAGCCCTCTTGCGTATCAAAACCTGAGCCTCTACTTTACCGACACGTCTTTAAAGACCTTTGATATTAACAGTGGCATCATCGTTACCTCGGGCACAATGTATACCAAGCGCAATGCCATCATTGGCTCGCAGATCGATGATTCTGGGCAGGCAGCAGGCAACAGAACCAGCATCCTTAATTATTCCAGAAACAATCATCTCACTTTTCAAACCTACAACTTTATCTTTGCTGATCCTGGCATGGGACAATCAATGAGACAATCCCGTATCCAGAGCTCCGGCTATCCCAGCTTTCCTGCAAGAACCTATATGAACAACGGAAGTATTCTTGTGCAGAGCAATCATCAACTTACGATAGGTGGCGGCGTATTCATCAATGCTCAAGATAACAAGGGTATCGTAGTCGAAAGCGCTGGGGCATTGGTGATAGAGGAAGGTGCCAATGTCACTGGCAACATCTATGTGTCGAGCGGGGCAACGCTTACCATAGCAGGTAATGCCACAATCAGAGGAAACATTTTTTGCTCGGGCACACTCAATATCAACAGCAACTTTACCCTCAATAACCTAGACACCAACCAAGATAATATCGAGATGGACTATGTCACTACCATGAATAACAATGCCACCGGCATCTTTATCTATAACGATACGAGTATAGGCGTTGGCGCCCTCAATCTGGGGATTCCCAATCCCATCATCTCCAGTAACGCTGGAACACCCACCAATAGAATCCACACCTTTTTACCGTACCCGGATTACCCAAGCGGGCTGTTTTGCAGTCATCAAGACCCCAACTCCCCCAGCCACCTTTGCCTGGAGTGGAGCTCGGGTGATTACGCCTGGGCACCGCGTATCGGCTCGACTCATGTAGTACGCTAAAGCAACTATCTGTCTTTTTAGCTGACTCTGCGCGATTAGATGCGTTACACTTGCACGTATGCTCGAAGTGCTTTCAGTAATATTTTGGGGGCTGGTTCTCCTTTCAATCATCATCTTTATTCATGAGATGGGGCACTACCTTGCCGCACGAGCTTTTGGTCTAAGGGTCAAAGAGTTCATGATTGGACTACCGGGACCAAAGCTATCCATTAAGCGCAAAGACACACGTTTTGGTGTAACTGCCATTCCACTTGGCGGTTACTGCCTGATAGCAGGCATGGAAAGGGGCTTGGAAGGCCCTGAGGTCGAGAAGGCTCTGACCTATATTTCTGGCGTTGGTGTTGCTTCAGAAGATCAGGCTGATTGTGCAGGCGAGCCCTATGGTATTGATTTAATCAGGGGGCTTGATATCCTTGCGGACTGGGGCACTGTGCGCCGTTATAAGGCGCGTGGTATCTATCACTACGCTCTCTCGTCTGCCACACTTAATGGCATTAACTACAAAGAGGGTCAAGCGCGCTTGATAGGAGACCTGAGCACGTTTATCGCATCCGAGCGCAAACTCATTTATTCAGCAAAGCCGTGGTGGAAGCGTGTGGTAATACTGCTTGCGGGGTCTGCTGCAAACCTACTTGCAGCCATGGCCATACTCATTGCGCTGATAATGGTAAATGGCACGCAGGTGTATACCACTACCATAGATGAGGTGTTAGAAAACTCACCTGCTGCTGAAGCTGGTTTAACTGCAGGAGACCAGTTGGTCTCAATCAACCACGAAATCCTTGACAGCTGGGCAGATTTTGTAGAGGAGCTGCAAAAGCATGAGGTAGGCGACACTGTACTTCTCGGCTACCTGCATAACGAACGAGAACAAGTAGTAGAAATTACCCTTGCCAATAACGAGGGGAGGCCCATGATAGGTGTTGTCCCCCTCGTTACCAGAGAGCCGGTAAGCTTTTTGCAGGCTGCGGAACACTCTACGGTTCTCATAGGAATGACGCTTAGTGCAATCATGCAGCTGCTCAATCCCGCGACCTTTGCAGACACCATAGGGCAGACCTCGAGCGTTGTGGGCATTTCTATAGAGGCAAGCGCCGCAGCCGCTGCTGGCCCCTTTCCCTTTATACTTCTTGTGGCTGCACTATCAATTTCCATTGGATTTATGAACCTCTTGCCCATACCACCCTTGGACGGTGGCAAGATCATTATTGAAACCATAGAGCGTGTAACCATGCGCAGAATTCCGACAAGTATAATCAATGGCGTTTCCGTTGCTGGGTTTGCAGCTTTGATCCTACTGCTCATAGCAGCCACCAACGCCGACATCCAAAGATATTTCATAGGCGGTTAGCCCCCTTTGCATAATAAAGATTGATATCCGTGGCGATGGGCAAAATGATATGTGTTAGTATAGAAAAGACCTTTAAATCGGTACCGAGGTGCCGACAAGGATTAAAGTGAATACAGAGCATCTTGGTGCTGGTCTTGTATAACGATACCTTGTCGCACGACAGGGTATTTTTCTTTGAAAGAGGTAACTGCATGAGTACTGAACCGGTAACCACCATCATGGATACACATGATATTGAGCGAGCTTTGACTCGAATCACCCACGAGATTCTTGAGTTTAACAAAGGAGCAGAGGGCCTAGCCTTAGTAGGCATAGTCACACGGGGCGATGCCCTGGCCAAACGTATCGCCGCCAAAATTGATCAAATCGAGCAAACTACGGTGCCTGTGGGGTCTCTTGATATCAGCTTTTATCGAGATGACCTGGCACTACATCTCTCTCCCGAGGTGCATAAGACCGATTTGCCCTTTGATGTCAATGGCTGCACCATTGTCTTAGTTGATGATGTGCTCTTTACTGGGCGCACCATTCGCGCAGCTTTAGATGCCATCATGGACTACGGTAGACCTTCTGAAATCAAGTTAGCGGTATTGGTGGACAGGGGTCATCGTGAGCTTCCCATTAGAGCAGATTTTGTAGGTAAGAATGTTCCTTCAGAGGTTAATCAAAAGGTGCGACTTTTCCTAGAGGACATCGATGGACGTAACGCCGTTGAGATTATACAAGCCAGGCCAGGCGAGCATATTGGCTCCGCACCCCTTCCAACAGAGTCGGCAGATGTGGTGAGCAACTAATGGGCGCGCTGGCCAGCAAGCACCTTCTTGCCATAGAAGATCTTGACGCAACAGAAATTGGCACGATACTCGACATTGCCACCTCATTCAAAGAGGTTAATGAGAGAACCATCAAAAAGCTGCCCACCCTACGAGGGCGCACAATCATCAATTTATTCTTAGAGCCGTCTACCCGCACGCGCACTTCCTTTGAGCTCGCCGCCAAGCGACTGTCTGCCGATGCCATCAATATGTCGGGCTCTGCCTCGGCAACAGTTAAAGGCGAATCCCTGGTAGACACTGCTAAAACCCTGGATGCCATGGACGCAGACCTGGTGATAATCCGACATGCCATGGCAGGTGCTCCTCAGATTCTTGCACGCTGCATGCGCGCTTCCATCATTAACGGAGGTGACGGCAAGCATCAGCATCCTACTCAGGCACTACTTGATCTTTACACCATCCGAGATTACTTTGGGTCATTCGAGGGTCTTAAGGTGGGCATAGTGGGAGACATTGCACATTCGAGGGTGGCAGGCTCTTTGCTGCCTGCGCTGAGCATGTTGGGTGTAGAAACAGTTGCCATAGCCCCTCCAACGCTCTTGCCCGCATGCCCAGAGGTGCTGGGGACTCGCGTATCGAGCAGCCTTGATGATGAGCTCTCCTCGCTTGACGTAGTGTATATGCTCAGAGTGCAGCAAGAGCGCTTAGAGCGCTCACCGTTTCCAAGTCTTCGTGAGTATGCAGGCTTGTTTGGACTCAGTGTCTCTCGTCTACAGAGCATGAAGAAGAATGCCATCATTATGCATCCTGGGCCTATTAACCGCGGAGTTGAGCTATCAAGCGATGCAGCAGATGCTGCCAATAACCTTTTGCTTTACCAGGTAAACGCTGGTGTGGCAGTTCGCATGGCTCTTATGTACGTTTTATTAGGAGGTGAGAGCGATGGCGCTGTTGCTTGAGAACTTAAGGTGCATTGATCCTTCGGTAGACTTGGATATGCTAGCCAATATTGCAATCAAGGACGGTAAGATTGTCTCTGTTGGCCCTGACGCTGCCATAGAAAAGGGCGAGAGGCGCGATTTATCTGGCAAGATTGCCTTGCCTGGCCTTATGGATATGCACGTTCATCTTCGTGACCCTGGTCAAGAATACAAGGAAGACTTAACCAGCGGAGGAAACGCAGCTGCCCGCGGCGGCTTTACGACAGTGCTCGCCATGCCCAACACCTCGCCGGTGATAAGCGACGGGTCTCAAGTGAGCTATGTGATAAACAGGGCTCAAAACGCTACCAAAACCCGCATCTACGTTGCAGGAGCCCTTACACGAGGACTCAAGGGTCAAAGTCTGGCCGAGATGGGGGATATGTACCAAAACGGTGCAGTAGCCTTTACTGATGACGGCAGGGGAGTGCAAGACAGCGGCATCTTGCGCCTGGCAATGGATTACTGCAGGCAGTTTAATGTGCCCGTACTCAGCCATTGCCAAGATGAAAGCCTTGTTGGCAAGGGAGTGGTTAACGAAGGCGTGGTGTCCACACGCCTGGGGCTCGCTGGATGGCCAGCTGTGGCAGAAGAATTACCCATTGCTCGCGATATTGCTTTGGCAGAGCTTACCGGGTGTGCGGTGCACATTCAGCATATATCTACTGCAAAAGGGGTTAATCTGGTGCGAGCTGCCAAGGAGAGGGGTCTTCCGGTTACCTGCGAGGTAACGCCTCATCACCTCTTTTTAGATGAGAACAGCCTGGATACCAACTACCAAACATCGCTCAAGATGAACCCCCCCCTGCGCACCAAAGCAGATACAGAAGCCTTGCAGACAGCCCTCATAGAAGGTGTCATCGACTGCGTAGCCTCAGATCACGCACCTCATGCAGCTCACGAAAAGGAACTTGAATTTGAGCTGGCTCCTTTTGGTACTACAGGGTTGGAAACTGCTCTCAGCCTGGTACTGGATCGAATGGTTCGCCCTGGACTACTGAGTTATCAGCTGCTCATTAGTCGCATGGCACATGCTCCACGCTCTATTCTCGGACTGGAGCCGGTAAGCCTTGCAGCGGGATCAATTGCAGACATCACCATTATTGATCCAAATGAACTTTGGATGGTGGGTAACGAAGGCTGGCAATCAAAAAGCGCTAACAGCGCCTTCGCAGGCACAGAACTTTGCGGAAGAGCTACCGATGTATATGTAGGCGGCTACGCCAGTCTTCAGAATGGAGAGGTACTATAACATGCCAAGACGTAACGACATCAAGAAAATTCTTATCATTGGGTCAGGCCCTATTGTCATTGGGCAAGCATGCGAGTTTGACTACTCTGGTGCTCAAGCCTGTAAGGTTCTCATGGCAGACGGTTATGAGGTCATTTTGGCCAACTCAAACCCTGCAACCATTATGACCGACCCTACCATGGCTACTCGAACCTACGTTGAACCGCTCACGCTTTCTTCGCTCACAGAGATTATCAAACGCGAGCGCCCGGACGCCTTGCTGCCTACCCTAGGCGGCCAAACCGGCCTCAATTGTGCAGTAGAGCTGGCTCATGCCGGAGTGTTAGAGGCATACAACGTAGAGATGATTGGTTGCAACCTGGATGCCATAAAGAGAGGTGAAGACCGCAAGGTATTTGCTGAGGTCATGGAGTCCATTGGTCTTGAGTGCGCCCGTTCTGGTCATGCCTACTCGGTACAGGATGCCGAGGATCTAGCCGATGAACTTGGCTTTCCCTTGGTGCTGCGTCCCTCGTTTACCCTTGGTGGTGCAGGAGGTGGCATTGCCTATACCAAAGACGAGCTCAAAGAGATAGTGGCTCAAGGCCTTGACCTCTCTCCAACAGGCGAGGTTCAGGTAGAGGAGAGTGTTTTAGGCTGGAAGGAATTTGAGATGGAGGCCATGCGTGATGCTGAGGGCAATGGCATCATCGTCTGCTCCATAGAAAACTTTGACGCTATGGGGGTGCACACTGGAGACTCTATCACGGTGGCTCCTCAACAGACTCTTGGTAAAGAGGAATACCAGGTCATGTACGATGCAACACTGAAGATTCTGGAAGCTGTAGGTGTTGAGACGGGAGGCTCTAACGTACAGTTTGCCATTAACCCTGTTGATGGGCGCATGTTGGTCATAGAGATGAACCCGCGGGTTTCGCGCTCGTCGGCTCTTGCCTCTAAGGCAACTGGATTTCCTATAGCAAAGTTTGCTGCACGACTCGCCGTGGGATACACCTTTAGCGAAATGGCCGATGACAAAACCAAAAGCGTGCAAGAATGCTTTGAGCCCGTTATTGACTACTGCGTTGTTAAAATTCCTCGCTTTGACTTTGAGAAGTTTAAGGGAGCCGATACCACGCTTACTACACGCATGAAGTCTGTGGGAGAGGTCATGGCGCTCGCAGGCAGCTTTGAGGAGGCATTTGGCAAGGCACTTCGCTCTCTGGAAACTGGACGCAGCGGTCTTGGCTCGGACGGTAAGGATGAATTTGATGAGACTAACTTTGCCTATCTGGTAGGAGTGCCCTCCGCAGAGCGTGTTTACTATATTGCCGAAGCACTGCGCAGGGGATGGAGCATAGAGCGCGTTTATGAGGCAAGCAGTATTGACCCCTGGTTTCTTGAGCGGGTCGCAAACATGGTAGAAGCCGAAGCAAAGCTTGCACAGTTTAGCATTGAGAGCATCAGCGCAGAGGAAATGCGCACTGCAAAACTGAGCGGACTTTCTGATTTACAAATTGCCTGGCTAATGCAACAGGCACGGCTTAAGGCGGGCGAATCCTCTCAAATAAGTGAACAAGATGTGCGCGCTAAGCGCAGGCAACTCAAGGTGACTCCCTCATTCAAGATGGTAAACACCTGCGCTACCGAGTCTGAGAGCTCTAAATGCTACTTTTATAAGACCTACCTGGGCGTTGGCAAAGCAAGCACGAGCAACAAACAAAAAGCCATGATTTTAGGAGCAGGCCCTAACCGCATTGGGCAGGGTATTGAGTTTGACTACTGCTGTGTGCACGCAAGCTATGCGCTCTCAGAAGCAGGCTTTGAAACCATTCTCATTAACTGCAATCCAGAGACTGTATCTACCGATTATGACACCTCGGATCGACTCTATTTTGAACCGCTGACTTACGAAGATGTTATGGACGTGGTAGACCTTGAGCAACCAAATGGCGTGGTGGTAACCCTTGGCGGACAAACACCTCTTAAGCTGGCTAAGCCACTTGAAGCAGAGGGTGTTCCCATCTTAGGCACCAAGCCAGAAGCAATAGATCTGGCAGAAGATCGTGAACGCTTTGCTGCGCTGCTTACTCAGATGGGCATCAGCTATCCTGCCTCCAGCACTGCCGAGAGCCTCGAAGAGGCTACTCAGGCAGGCGAGCTTCTGGGCTTTCCTTTACTGGTACGCCCGAGCTATGTTTTAGGCGGAAGAGGGATGGAAATTGCCTATGACAATCAGCAGCTCGAGCAATACATGCAGGTGGCAACGCGCGTTTCTCCCGATCATCCGGTGTATATGGACTCCTTCCTGGAAGGTGCGATTGAGGTGGACGTGGATGCACTGTGTGATGGCACTGAGGTTTACATTGGCGGCATTCTTGAGCATATAGAAGAGGCTGGAATACACAGCGGAGACTCCAGCTGCTGCCTGCCTCCCTTTACTCTTTCGACTGCCTTAGAAGAGATTATCCGAAGCCATACCAAGCAGCTTGCGCTTAAATTGGGCGTGCAGGGGCTGGTCAATATTCAATACGCAGTTAAAGACTCGGTGCTCTATGTCATCGAAGTAAACCCACGCGCAAGCAGAACGGTTCCCTTTACTTCTAAGGCAAGCGGGGTGCCCCTTGCCAAGGCCGCTGCTCTTATCATGGCGGGAGCGAGCGTAGCATCACTTGCGCTTCCCCCAGATACGCGAAAGCTTAATCACTATGCGGTCAAAGAAGCTGTCATGCCCTTTGGCAGGTTTCCTGGCTCCGACGTGGTGCTCGGCCCAGAAATGAAGTCGACAGGAGAGGTGATGGGTATAGGAGCTTCTTTTCCTGTTGCTTATGCCAAAGCAGCTCTTTCTATTGACTACTCGCTGCCCATAGAAGGCACCGCATTTGTGAGCGTGTGCGATAGAGACAAACGATACGCAATACATATTGCGCGGATGCTTCATCACCTTGGCTTTAAGCTGGTATCTACTGAGGGTACGGCCAAGGTTCTTGAAGCTGCAGGCATTCCTGCTCGTAAAGTGAGGAGGGTACAAGAGGCACGCCCCAACATAGGTGATGAGATTGCCAACGGACAGATTGACCTGATGGTAAACTCGCCCTTTGGTCAAGATACGCGATCAGACGGCTTTTATCTACGCTCTGCTGCAGTTCGACACGGTATCTGCTACGCAACCACTATTGCTGGAGCCAACGCCATGGTACACGCCATCGAAGTAGCTCAGCGCAGTGCACAGGGCTCCGATGATTTGGCACCTATAGCTCTACAAGATCTGGAACAGTGGAGTGTGACCGCCCGTGTGTGAGCAGAGCGCTGTTAACTCACTGGCTCAAGACCACCGAGCCTTGGTGGTGCGTATAATTCATCTCACTGAGCCAAGCGATTTTGACTCCAAGGGTGTGCAGCTTTTTCAAATAGATCTGGAGGCTGGGGAGCTGGCTGCTCAAGTGCAGCCAGGGCAATTTGTGCACATGGCCTTGCCGCAAGGCAGTCCACATATTTTGCGCAGACCCATCAGCGTATACAAGCGTGACATCTTCACGGGCATAGTGAGCTTGCTTATACAAATAATGGGAGACGGAACGCGCTGCTTATCAAGCTTGGAAACAGGCACTCATATACCTGTGCTTGGCCCATTAGGTCGAGGTTGGAACAGCGGCAATTCTCATAGCTGTCTTTTGGTTGGAGGAGGAGTAGGAGCAGCACCCTTATACCTTCTAGCCGAGCAACTGGCTGCACGAGGTGCCCATGTCGATGTTGTATTAGGTGCAGCTACAGCAGATCTTTTGGTGTGCGAAAAAAGCTACACTGGCCTGTTTTCGTCAGAGCATGTCCACCTCGCGACTGATGATGGCAGTAAGGGTATTAAAGGTTTTACTACTCATGTCGTTGCTCGCTTGATGCAAGACTGCACCTATCAATATGTGGCTACTTGCGGGCCGGAGCCTATGCTCAAGGCGGTAGTACTTCAGCAACCAGGAGCTATAATAGAAGTGTCTCTTGAACGAAGGATGGCGTGCGGCATAGGTGCCTGCCTCAGTTGCACGTTTGACTCAACGCAAAGCAGGCTGCGTGCCTGTCTTGATGGGCCAGTCTTCGATGGAAGAGAGGTGTGCTGGTGAGCGTCAATCTTGCTGTCAATCTAGGCGGTCTGGGCATGAAAAACCCCTATACGGTAGCATCTGGCACTTTTGGTTCTGGTCGTGAATATGCCGAGCTTTGGGCCAGGCATGATCAGTACTCACTCAATACACTGGGAGCCCTTACCACCAAGGGTGTTTCTCTTGAGCCCTGGGTCGGAAACCCTGGAGTTCGCATTGCGGAAACTGCAAGCGGCATGCTCAACTCCATAGGCCTGCAAAACCCGGGTGTAGAGCACTTTTGTCATCATGATCTCGTCTGGCTTTCCTCTCAAGACGTGCCTGTCATCGTCAATGTGAGCGGTCATCGCAGCAACGAATATGCACAGGTCATTCGGCGTTTAGAGCAAGAGGCGGCTGTGGCAGCATATGAGGTAAATATTTCCTGTCCTAATGTTGACAGCGGCGGGATGAGCTTTGGTACAGACCCAGATGCAGCAGCGGAGGTTGTTGTTGCTTGTAGAAAAGAGACCCGTAAGCCTCTTTTGGTAAAACTCACTCCTAACGTTACTGATATAACTCAGATTGCATGCGCTGTGCAAGAAGCAGGAGCTGACGCGCTCAGTTTGATTAATACCGTAGCTGGAATGGCCATTGACCCCCTTACACGCACGAGGGTATTTGAAAGGGGAGTAGCAGGGCTCTCTGGACCAGCTATCAAACCAGTGGCGCTTCTTGCGGTTTACCGCACAGCACAAGTGGTCAGTATTCCCATACTCGGCATGGGTGGCATTAGGACGGTAACCGATGTTGTTGAATTCCTGCTGGCAGGAGCCACTGCGGTGGCTATAGGAACTGCTTCTTTTGGCGACCCCTTCTGTGCGCCGCGCCTGGTGGCTGAGCTAGCCCACTGGTGCGAGACCGAAGGAGTGCGTTGCGTCAGTGAACTTACCCGCTCAGCTATATAACCAAGAGAGGAGGCTTTTGATGAATTCTTCAAATCAAATTATAGTTGCACTTGATACCGAGCCAGAGTTGGCCAGAGCGCTTGCCCGGAAACTGCAGGGTAGGGCTGATTGGCTCAAGGTTGGTATGACGCTCTATTATGCAGCAGGGCCTGCGATCATAGCCGAGTTTAAAGATATGGGGTTTAAGGTCTTTGTTGACCTTAAGCTGCATGATATTCCACATCAGGTTGAGGGGGCAGCTCGTGTTATTGCCAAGGCTGGCGCTAACATGATTACAGCCCACGCCGCAGGCGGTGCTTCAATGATGCAAGCTGTCTGCAAGGGCGCTTCCGAAGGCTTTATAGAACGTTTCGCAGATGATAATGCAAGCGAGGCTCTCAGCAAGAATGAACGACCTATCTGCTTGGCAATTACCGTATTGACCTCCCTGGGTGCATCCGCGCTTGCAACTACAGGGGTAACCATCGACCCTGCCCGCCAGGCTCTCAACATGGCTGCCTTGGCTAAAGGAGCTGGCATGGATGGCATCGTTTGCTCACCAAAGGAAGTAGGCCAGATTCGCCAGAAGGCTGGAGAAGGATTTGTGCTGGTGACACCGGGAGTGCGCCCAGCAGGATCTCAAAAGGGCGATCAGGCACGTACTGCCAACCCGTCTGAGGCGCTTGCTGCAGGAAGTGATTACCTCGTCATTGGTAGACCCATTACCGATGCCCCCGACCCTTTGGCTGCTTTTGATGCAATTTGTAAGGAGATACAATGATGCAACACAAAGAACTATCGCACCCTCTGTCGAGTGAGGACATTCAAGCAGCGCTTGAGGGCTGCCAGGCAATACTCAAGGGGCACTTTAAGCTCACCAGTGGGCTTCATTCAGATACCTACATTCAGTGTTCTCGCGTGTTAGAAAAGCCCTGGCTCACCAATAAGCTTGCAGCAGAAGCGGTAGCGCGGCTGCCAAAGGAGCACGAGGTAGACCTTGTTGCCGCCCCAGCCGTTGGTGGTATTATCTTTGGCTTTGCGGTTGCCTCTGCGCTTAACAAGGACTTTGTCTTTAGTGAGCGCACAGCTGGTATTATGGAGTTTCGTCGCTCTTTTGTGGTGCCCGAAGGAGCCAAAGTACTCGTGTGCGAAGATGTTGTTACTACCGGAGGATCGGTATGCGAGCTCATAGAGCTTGTCAAAGCCGCAAATGCGAAGGTAGAAGCCGTTGTTGCCATGGTTGACAGGGGCAAGCAGCCAGATTTTGGCTGCGCTTACCACCCGCTTCTCACCATTGAAACCCCCTCTTGGCCACCAGAGGACTGCGCAATGTGCCTGAGCAACCTGGAAATTACGACACCGGGCTCCCGAGAGCTTGCCAAGAGCACAGCGAAGTCATAAGATAGGAGTGTCGCTATTTTGATAAGGAGATACCATGCCTCTACCTAAATTGACACCGGAGGAACAACAGGCAGCCTTAGCTAAGGCTGCTGCTGCGCGTACCGCACGTGCCGAGCTGCGCAAAAAGGTAAAAAACGGTCAAATTAAGGTCACGCAGGTTTTGCAGATGACAGAAGATCCAGTTGCCGCAAAAATCAAAGTTTCGAGCTTGCTGGAGTCTCTACCTGGCTACGGCAAGGCCAAGGTTGCCAAGCTCATGGAAGAGTTGAATATAGACCCATCCAGGCGCGTTAAGGGTCTGGGCGAAGTTCAGCGCAAAGCCATCATAGACTACTTTAGTGAGTGACACTTGCAACTGAATAAGAACTCAGAAGACAGTATCCCTTTGAAGGGTCGCCTTTTTGTCGTTTCAGGGCCATCTGGCGCTGGAAAGGGCACCTTGGTTTCCGCCGCACTTGAGATGCTGCCAAACTTGACGCTCAGTGTTTCTGCCACGACGCGTAACCCTCGTCCAGGAGAGGTTGAAGGGGTCAACTACCATTTTAAAAGCGACCAAGAATTTGATGAGCTCATCAGCACTGATGGACTTCTCGAGTGGGCTCGGGTTCACCAGCATCGTTATGGCACCCTGAAGGACCAAGTCAATCGAGCACTCTCTGAGGGACAAGACCTCATTTTAGAAATTGATCTTCAGGGTTATCGCCAGATAAGAGATCATGACAACGAGGTGATTTCTGTGTTTGTTGCCCCGCCAACACTTGAGGAACTTGAGAGACGCCTGGTGCACAGAGGCACCGAAAGCAAAGAGTCTATTGAGCAGCGACTTTGTACTGCCCGAGTGGAGATGGAAGCCAAAGACAGTTATACTGTCGTAATCGTTAATGATGACTACGAAACAGCGGCCAAGGAGCTGGTGGATTTCATAGATGAGAATAAAACTAAGGAGCAATAATGTCACTTATGCAGCCGCCCATTGACGGGTTACTGGAAAAGACCGAAAACGACAAGTTTCTACTGTGCGCAGTAGCTTCCGAGCGTGCGCGAGATATCAACGACATGATGCGTGGACAACGCGACCGCGCCAAGGTTCTCAATTCTGCCAACCAAATAGCGCAACTGGCCGGTCGTAAGCCGCTCTCTTTGGCCATGGAAGAAATTGAGCGTGATGAGATCAGTTACGACAGAAACACATTCCATCAAGTCAAACTGGATGAAGAGATAGAAGTATCGATTCCCTCCGACGAAGACCTCGAAATCGAAGCCCAGCTAGATGATGATATCAATGCCGAGCTCGGCATTGAACTAGAGCCTCAGCAAGACTAATGCTTGAGGGCAGCTGCCCCTATGCCTCTTTTAGCGATGCCATGAGCTTTGATCCAGCCGATTCGCAGATTTATGTTGTTCTTGTTCACTATCATGAACTTGGTCTCAAGGGAAGAAACAGGCCTACTTTTGAGCGCCAGCTCATAAGTAATATAAACAAGACACTCAAGGAGTCCGAGTTCGAGGCAAAAGTTGAGCGAATCTCTGGTCGCATACTGGTGTTTCCCCGCAACTACGAAAAAGGGCTGGCAATGTTTGAGCTCCTGAAAAAGGTTCCTGGGGTAGCCCGGGTATCCTTGGGAGAAAAGGTCAGCAGAACTCTTGAGGGGCTCAACCAGGGTGCACTCAGGGTACTCGAGCTATCTGAGCCCTTTAACAGCTTTAAAGTTGCTGCTCGACGCGCAAACACCAATTTTTACCTCGACAGTATGATGCTTAATCGCGAGATAGGAGCCTATCTTGTGCAGCACACAGAGGACAAGACGGTCAAGATGACAAACCCTGATGTAACGGTGCACGTTGAGGTTATCAAGAATCAATCTTATGTGTATGCGTTCAGTAAGCCTGCTGTAGGCGGCCTGCCGGTAGGAACCGCAGGAAAGCTGGTGTGTCTGCTTTCCAGTGGGTTGGACTCTCCCGTGGCTGCATGGCAAATGATCCGCAGGGGTGCCAGTGTCACGGGCCTTCACTTTTCTGGAGCACCGCAAACAGCCGACAGCTCTTCTCACCTGGTGCGTGAGATCGCAACAGCTATGCAGCCCTACGGTGGCTTTACAGACATTCATTGCCTGCACTTTGGCAACTATCAACGCGCCATTGCCTTGGTCGTGCCAGAAAAACTCCGCATCATCTTCTATCGACGACTCATGTATGCAACTGCCTGTGAGCTTGCAGGGCGCATCGGTGCCAAAGGTATTGTTACCGGAGAGTCACTGGGTCAGGTTGCATCGCAGACAATTGACAACATTTTGGCAGTAGACGCCGTGGCTACCCTCCCTGTGCTCAGGCCGCTCATTGGCACAGACAAAAAGGATATCATTACCCAAGCAGAGGATTTGGGAACCTTTGCAATCTCAACCCGGAGTACCGATGACTGCTGCACACTCTTCATGCCTCGTAGTCCAGAAACTCATGCCAAGCTCCAAGAAGTAGAAGAACTCTGGCAGACCCTGCCACATGCGCAGTGGGTCGAAGAGCTGCTCTCTGGCTAAGACCAAGAGCTTACTTCTTACTCTCATCGTCTTATTTGAAGCTAACCCACTTTGTCTACTGTAAGTCTTCAATAATGCAGTCAGACCCTCATGTAACCCTGTCGCGTTCGCTCAACGAACGAATGTCGCAGAGTCTGGCTGCATTATTGGCAGACCTGAGGTAGTACCAGTTTAGATACAGCTGTACTGTAGAAGGAGTAGTTTGCTCACAGTTAAGAAGTCATTAAGCGCCAATAAAGATACGCTCTGTACTATAGAGGGGAGATTTATGCTACAGGTTTAGGGAGAGCGCATGGCTAAAGGCAAAGATACGGTATTGTCAGGATTGGAAAACCTCTCTTTTGTAGAAAGGCTCAGCTCAAGATTTGAAATACCTCCGCGCCTGCTGATAGGCCTAACAGGTAGTGCAATTGTCCTACTTCTTCTGGTGGTGTTTTGGACTAGTCTTGTAAAGGAAGATGCTACCGTGGTACTAAGCTCTGAGGCATCCACCTCAGGCGCCATAGAAAATGCACCAACAGATTTTGATAACTCCACCGCTGAGACTCAAAACACACTGCCAGTAGAACTGCCTCAGACTTTTGTAGTGTATGTGACCGGTGCAGTATCAAGTCCCGGGCTGTATACGGTATCGAGCACCAGCAGGGTGGGAGACGCAGTGCAGGCTGCAGGAGGGCTGAGCCCTGAGGCTGCATCAGCAGTAGTAAACCTTGCTCAAATGCTTACTGATGGCATGCAAATCCACATACCGAGCACCGATGAAGTCGAATCTAATGCGCCCGTACAAATAGTGCAGCAAGCTACAGACACTGCAGCGCCCCCCGGCGGCGTACCATCACTCGTTAACATTAATACTGCCGATTCTGCCACATTGCAAACGCTTACCGGTGTTGGCCCAGCAACAGCTCAAAAGATTATCGAATATCGTACTACCTATGGGCCCTTTGCGAGCAAAGAGGCATTAAGGCAGGTATCGGGTATCGGCGAAAAGAAGTATGCCGCTGTAGAAGCCTTTATCACCATATGAGGCGTCCCCTGCGACCAGTGTTGCCGATCTTGCTTCTTCCCCTGGCATCATGTTGGAGTGCAATCCTACTCGCGTCGGAGTTAGCTTATAGGCAAAGCGCAGTTACCCCTGCTCCTTCACTGACATGTGCCATAGTTATAGCAGCCTTGAGTGCTCGTTGGTTTTGTAAGGCACGGCCAAACGTGCAGGGCTCATTAGGTGCTAAGCGCTTAGTGATAGTGATACTTACCCTCATGGCATTTTTATTGGGCTTTAGCTCAGGTGCACAGTTTTATGGAGACATTGCAGGCCAGATAAAAGGAGGAAGTGATCTCCAGGGTCAACTTGATCTCTTGGTCATAGACGATACTAGAATGCACCTCCGCTCTTTTAGCTCTGTAGCCCTTGTGCAGTCCAGTGCGGGCGCTCATGAACGCGTGAGAGTCTTTTGGAATGACGCCAATCAGGTAGTGCCCAAAGGAAGCGTCTTGCAAACAAGAGCTAGTTTTACACCCTTAAGAGAAGACCAGCGCTACCTTTACCATAGGGGAATAGTAGGGACACTGAGCCTGTCAGTAATTGAAAACATAGGGTTTTCCTCTGGATTCCTGGGTGCTATCGATCAATTCCGGCACGACAACGTGCAAAATATTACGAGTATAGAGGGAGAAGGCGCGGCCTTGCTGCTTGGCATCCTATTAGGCTATAGAGAAAAACTGCATGGCTCTGTTGTTGAGCAGGATTTCTTTACCTGCGGGCTTTCTCATCTGATAGCAGTTTCGGGCACCCATCTGGCGGTAATAGCCGCATTATTTGGCTGGTTTTTGAGACGCTTGCCCTTAAATCGCCCCCTTGAGGTAGCCATTTTGCTTACCGCACTACTTCTCTACGTCATACTCACGGGGCTACAGCCTTCGGCAATTCGCTCGTCCATCATGGCGGGTGTAGCTGCCTGCTCGATCTTCGTAGGACGGCGCGGCCACTCGCCTTCTGCCCTTGTTGCAGCAGCACTTGTTATGCTACTGGTGTACCCTGCCAATGCTTATTCGCTTGGCTTTTGGCTATCGGTATTTGCAGTTATGGGCATCACACTCTTTACCAATCTTGTTGCTCATTGGATCAAAAATGCTGCACCTCTTCAAAACAACAAAGATCCTGGTGCTCTCTCTCAGGCACTAGCCTTAACGATAACAGCAATGGCAGCAACCATGCCTTTGTCTATACCTGTCTTTGCAGCCTTACCCTTGATAGGACCGTTGGCCAATTTGTTGGGAACCCCACTCATATGCCTGTCTTTAATGCTCGGCATGACAGCACTGGTGATAACCCCATTTGCTCAAGCAGCAGGTTCATTTTTACTTGAGCTTGCTGCCTTTATCTCAGAGGCCTGCGCCCAACTAGCGGCCCTCATGGTGCGCATACCTGGAGCATCAACTCCGCTGGATATCTCTTTAGCTGGCGCAGTTTGTCTGGGCATTGGGCTTTCTGCTCTTTTGTACTATACCTGGCCTGTGCCTCATGCAAAAGCATTGCGCAGAGCCGCTGCCCTGCTGTGTGCTACCGCGTTGGCGCTTTTTGTACTCTCCCCGCTCTTCGTTAATCCAAGACTGGTCGTCATGGACGTAGGACAAGGCGACGCCCTTCTGGTGCAGGATAGAGCAAGCGCCATTCTCATAGACACTGGTTCGTCAGACACCGCTCTTACCCATGCCTTAGCGAGAAACAAGATACGCAACTTGCAAGCGGTAATAATCACCCATTTGGACGATGATCATGCGGGAGCCCTCAGGCGTTTGCGTGGCTTGGTGTCAGTTGACAAAGTATACTTTGCCTACGGGCTTTTAGAGCACTGCCCAGATAATGTCTTCATTGCTGAGGCTCAAGCGCTGGTGGGGGAGGCTAATGTGGGAGAACTGAAATCAGGCGATGAGTTAAAAGTAAGCAACGCTTTGACCCTTCAAGTACTTTGGCCTACAAGAATAGCCTATGAGGGTTCAAACGCTGAAAGCATTTGCCTTCTTTTACAGTACGATGCTAATGAAGACGGAATTCCAGAGCACCAAGCCTTACTGACCGGAGACTGCGAACAAGAGGAGTTGGCACTTTTACTTAAAGAATATCCAAACCTTGAGGTTGCCCTGCTCAAAGTGGGGCACCACGGAAGCAGAAAGGCGCTTACAAGCGAGCAAGTCCAAGCACTGGGCTGCAAGGTCGCCTTGATAAGCGTAGGCGCCAATAACACGTATGGCCACCCCACAAAAAGCGTGCTTGATGCCTTGAGTGCCCATGGCGTTATAACGTTGAGAACTGACGAGCACAGAGATATTACCTGCGTGTTAAGTGGCGATACAATTAAACTCAAGTATACTGACAGAGCAGATGTACACTACTAGACGGAGAGACTTGACACTGATGAAGAATGCAAAAACAGACCTTCTGAGCGCCTACTTGATTATCGGAAGCGACGAGCTTAAGGCTCAAACAGTCATCCAGCGACTCTTGGCACGTCTAAAGGAGCAAGGCGACCTGGACTTTAACTCACAGATTCTAGATGCCTCTAAGGAAATTGACATTTGTAATCTCATCGACTCGCTCAATACACCTCCTCTAGCCGCTCCATATCGCGTGGTAGTGGTCAAGGAAATAGACAAGGCTGCAAAAGCACTTGTAGATGAGATTATTGATTATCTGGCAAGCCCGCTGACCAGCACCGTGTTAGTCATGACTGCCTTAAAGCTCACGCAACAGTCGCGACTCTACAAAGCCGTGAGTGCGCTGGGCAGCAAGTCTATCATCGATGCCTGCGACAGGAAAAAGCCTGAACTGCCGGCAATGATACGAAAACTTGCGCAAACGTATGAAATTGACCTGAGTTATGAAGGTGCAGTCAAGATAGCAGAATTAACCGGCAGCTCCTCGGTTGCCCTTAACAATGAGGTAAAAAAGCTCGCATCATACGTATTGGCTTTAGGTAGAAGCACTGCGAATGCGGACGATGTAACCATCGTGGTTGCACGAACAAATCAGCCTTCATCTTGGGACTTTGTTGATGCCTTCTCTCGGCGAGACATCATAGGCAGTCTGGATGTCCTCAAGCTCTTGCCTCGCGAGACCCCCGTTAACCTTCTCTATCTTTGCGTTGTGCGTCTCAGGGAGCTCTTGAGCTACAAATCGCTTATGCAGCGAGGTGAAAGAAACCTGCCCAAGGCAATGGGCAAGCCAGAATGGCAGGTGCGCAGGCTTTCGGAGCTTGCATCCAAATATGAGCTTGTGGAGCTGTCAAGCCTTCTTGCCCAAGCTGCAGAAGCAGACGCGCGTATGAAAAGTGGTGAAGATGCAAAGCTGGTACTTGAAGGAATAATCCTCAAGAATTGCCACAACTAGCCGGTGCACAGGAATGGCAGGTAACCTATAATGGAGCGTTGCATGATGGTTAATGGAAATAACGAGAGGATTAGTGCATTTTGGAGACTCAAAGTAAGAAGCTTGATGACAATAAAAGGGAGATTACGGTAACCCTTACCAGCAGTGAGGTGCAAAAAGAAATTGACTCAGCCTACAGGGAGGCCGCAAAAAATCGTATCCCTGGATTCAGGCCTGGCAAGGCTCCACGAAAAATATTGGAAAACCACTTTGGCGGCGAAGAGTTCTTTCTTGCTCAAGCCACCGAAGACCTGGTGCAAGCTTATACACCTTTAGCGCCCGATGAACTACAGCTTGTTACCCTGGGGAATCCAGAATTCGAAGAATTCGGCATGGTGGTTTCTGGCCAACCTTTTACCTTTACCTTTAGTATTGAAGTTGTGCCTGAGCTTGAACTCTCATCGTATGACCCCATAAAAATTGAACTCCCTTCTTCTGAGCCTACCGAAGATGAGATCCAGATGCACCTTGACACCCTGCTCTCTTATAACATCAGCAAGGATGATGATGGCAATGTCAGTATGCCTGAACTCACCGATGAATGGGTCAAGGAGACTCTGGAGTATGACTCGGTTGAAACCCTTAAGCAGCGCCTTGCGGATTCTATTAGGCAACAAAGAGAATACGAGCTCTCCATGATTCGCGAAATGAAGGCTGGCCAGGAGCTGAGCAAGCTCTTGGTGGGAGAGGTGCCTGAGTCTCTCGTTCGTCAAACCGAGCAAGAGAACTACCGCGAACTTTTTCAATCTTTGCAAAAGCAGCGCACAACGTTTGACGCCTATATAGAAAACTATGGCCTTACACCAGAAGCTTTTCGCGAAGAAATGAAAACGCAGGCTTTTGAGAGCTCTTCCATGTCACTCGCTTTAGATGCACTCGCACGACACTTTGAAATGATTGCCACTGATGAAGAGATCATGCAAGAATTTGAAAAGAGCGGTTTGAAGGATCCCAAGAAGCTGTATGAAGACTGGCGCAAGAGCGGACGTCTTTCTGAGATCAGGCAGGGCATTGTGCGCATGAAGGCCTCTCAACACATGATGGAAAATCTTGAGATCTTTGAGATCGGACAGCTCTATCCCATTGAGGAGAGCGAGAGCAGCAAAGAAACACCTGCTAAAAAGTCCAAGAAAGCTTCCGCTACTGGCGGTAAAACTGATAACAATGACACTGAGGCTGCAGCAAAGAGCAAGGCACCTCGTACCACAAAGACTAAATCTACTAAAAGTGAGAGCCAAAATGGAGAGGAAGAGAATTGATGGAATTAACCCCGCGTTCTACACTCATACCCTACGTAATCGAACAGTCTCCTCGTGGAGAGCGTAGCTATGACATTTATAGCCGCTTGCTCAATGACCGCATCGTGTTTCTTGGTGATGCGATTGATGATCACATGGCTAATACCATCGTGGCGCAACTCTTGCACCTTGAAAGCCAGGATCCAGACAAGGACATATCGCTCTATATCAACTCACCGGGCGGTGTTATTACCTCTGGCTTGGCTATCTACGACACCATGCAGTTCATTAAATGCGATGTCTCGACTATATGCATTGGACAAGCCGCCTCTATGGCAGTTCCCTTACTGGCTGCTGGAGCAAAAGGAAAACGCTTTATTCTTCCCAATTCAAGGGTGATGATACATCAGCCAAGTGGAGGTGCGCGAGGCCAGCAGACCGAAATCGAGATCCTGGCGCGAGAAATTGCCTACGTTCGTGAGCGCATGAATGCCATACTCTCTGCTCATACCGGCCAAAGCATTGAACAAATCAACCAAGATACCGAGCGCGATAAGTTCATGAACGCCGAGGAGGCTCTGGCATATGGGATAGTAGATGAGATCTTTGAACACAGAGGCGAAAAGCCAAAGGATAAAGCCAACAAGAAGGATTAATCAGCACAATGTCTAGAGACTTAATAGGTTTTAGCGGAGACGGCGACTTTACAGAAATTCGCTGTAGCTTCTGCGGCAAAACTCAAGAAATGGTTCATCGACTTATTGCGGGTCCGGCTGTCTTCATATGTGATGAATGTGTAAAGCTTTGTGATGAGATGATACAAAATGATCCTATAGAGCAGCAGCTCAAGGACATGTTGGACTCTATGGATTCGGATACGGAGTCTGGCGGCTTAGACGAGTCGCCTTTTGGAAATCTTCCCACACCTGCACAAATACACGCCCAACTCTCGCAGTATGTCATTGGGCAAGAGTCTGCCAAAAAAGCTTTAAGCGTAGCTGTTTACAACCATTACAAACGTGTTTCTCTTGGTGTGGCAACCAGCGACGAGGACGTAGAGCTGGCAAAGAGTAATATCATGCTCATTGGCCCCACTGGTTGCGGTAAGACTTTGTTGGCGCAAACGCTGGCACGCATCTTGCAAGTACCCTTTGCCATTGCCGATGCAACTGCTCTTACCGAAGCAGGCTATGTTGGCGAGGACGTGGAAAACATCTTGCTCAAGCTGATTATCGCTGCAGACGATGATATAAACAAAGCAAGCATCGGAATTATTTACGTTGATGAGATCGACAAAGTAGCTCGCAAGGCCGAAAACCTCTCGATTACACGCGATGTTTCTGGCGAAGGTGTGCAGCAGGCTCTACTCAAGATTATTGAAGGAACGGAGGCGTCGGTTCCACCGCAGGGAGGGCGCAAGCATCCGCACCAAGAGCTTCTTAAAATCGATACCACTAACATCCTCTTTATTTTAGGTGGCGCCTTTGTAGGCCTCGATAAAATCGTTGCTGACCGCATTGGGCGCAAAGGAGTAGGGTTTTCTGCAGAAATCAAGACGCGGCTGGAAAAGAGCAGCTCAGAAGTGTTGTCCAAAACGCTACCCGAAGACTTACAGAGTTTTGGGATGATCCCTGAGTTTATTGGACGCATACCGGTTATCTGCGTAGTTGATGAGCTGTCTCAAGAAGACCTCATATGTATTCTTTCTGAGCCCAAAAACGCGTTGGTAAAGCAATATGAGCGTATGTTCTCTTTTGAAAACGTAGGTCTAAGCTTTACCGAAAGTGCTCTTGAAGAGATTGCCCGCGAAGCTTTTGAGCACGGTACGGGTGCGCGTGGACTCAGAGCTATTTGTGAGAGAACCCTCATGGATACTATGTATGAGCTTCCCGATAACGACAATATCGCAGAGGTCTTGGTTACCCCAGAAGCAGTGCATGGTGAGAGTGAACCAACCTTAGTGCTAAGAGCTAAAGCACGCTCAAAGGCCAGCTAAAACACAATGAGTAAATTTCCTGTGCGATGTGCGCTGGCATCTACTGTCGGCAGTAGCCCAGGCATTGAATAATTGTTTGAAGAACATGTAATTTGGATATTTGAGGGTGTGAAATTGTAATATGCAGGAGTTGCCAAAACAGTACGACCCTTCTACGCTTGAAGAGCAACTCTTTAAGCTGTGGGAAGAGGCTGGATATTTTGACCGTAAAGTAGCGGGATTTGCTTGTGAGGAGCTGGCTCCTTATACCGTAGTTATACCGCCGCCTAACGTAACCGGTGTGCTGCACATGGGTCATGCTCTCAACAACACCCTGCAAGATATTTTGGTACGCACTGCGCGCATGAAAGGTCATCCTACACGCTGGATAGCGGGCACAGATCATGCTGGCATTGCTACGCAAAACAAGGTGGAGCAGATGCTGGCTTCTAAAAAACTGAACCGTTTTGATGTGGGGCGCGATGCCTTTGTTGAGGCTTGCTGGCAATGGCGCAGCGAATATGGCTCAACGATCATCGAACAGCTCAAGGCTATGGGTTGCTCGTGTGACTATGAACGTGAGCAGTTTACCATGGATCCTGCTTATGCAGAGGCAGTACGCAAGGTGTTTGTTGAGTGGTACAACAAGGAGCTGATCTATAGAGGCTACCGTATTATCAACTGGTGTCCACGTTGCACTACTGCCTTGGCGGATGACGAAGTAGAGCACAGGGATGAGCTCGGAACCCTCTGGCACTTGAGGTACCCCCTTGTTGAACCAGTGGATGGCGTAGAGTATCTTGTGGTGGCCACCACGAGACCTGAAACCATGCTGGGGGATACCGGCGTTGCCGTGCACCCAACAGATAAACGCTACCTCAAGCTTCTGAATGCTGAGGCTGCTGTGATGCTACCGCTGATGAACAGGAAGATACCGCTCTTTGGCGATGATTATGTTGATCCTGCCTTTGGCACGGGTGTTGTTAAGGTTACTCCGGCGCATGACCCTAATGATTTTGACATGGGACAGCGTCAGAACCTGGAGCAAATTAATATATTTGATGAACACGCTGTTGTCACTGAGGCAGGCGGCAGTTTTGCTGGCATGACACGCGAGCAGGCGCGCGAGGCTGTTGTGCAATCCTTAGATAAGTTGGGATTCTTAGAAAAAGTAGAGGAGCACCAGCATGCGGTAGGGCACTGCTATCGCTGTGATACTACCTTAGAGCCTTGGTTATCCGAGCAGTGGTTTGTTGCCATGCAAAAACTGGCTGCCCCGGCTATTGAGGTGGTTAAGAGCGGAAAAGTGACCTTTTATCCCAAGCGCTGGGAAAATACCTACTTTCACTGGATGGAAAACATTCGCGACTGGTGTATCTCACGTCAGCTGTGGTGGGGACATCGAATTCCTGTTTTTTATTGCACAGTTTGTGCCTGGACAGACGCCTTGGACGAAGACCTCTTTGCATGCCCTCAGTGCGGCGGTGCGCTCAAGCAGGACGAAGATGTACTAGACACCTGGTTTTCATCTCAACTATGGCCCTTTGCAACCATGGGATGGCCTTCTGCGCCCTATGCAGATGATGAGCTTGCCTCTTACTATCCTACGCAAGTGCTTTCTACCGCCCGCGACATTATCTTTTTGTGGGTAGCACGCATGGTGCTCTCTTCGCTCTACTTTGTGGATAAAGTGCCTTTTTATGACGTACTCATACACCCAACAGTCTTAGACCGCTTTGGCAATATAATGTCAAAGAGCCGGGGTAATGGTATAGATCCGGTGGAGCTGATCAGTAATTATGGTGCCGATGGCATGCGATTTGGCTTGGCACTGCAAGTAACCGGAAACCAAGACTTAAAGTTCAACGAAGAAAAGCTTCTTGGCTCAAGGAACTTTGCCACCAAGATATGGAATGCCTCTCGTTTCGTGTTGATGCAACTTGAGGAGTTAGGAGCTGAGGGCAAGGAGTCGAGCGCTCAAAGCATGAAGTCACTACATAACTGCATCAAGGCCGACCAATCTCAGGCCACTACTGCCGATCGTTGGATTTTATCTCGCCTTGCCCACCTCACAGAAGCGCTTAACAACTCAGAAACGACCTACGATTTTGGCGCGCGGGCGCGCTTGCTGCAACGTTTTTTCTGGAATGAATTTTGCGATTGGTATATCGAGATTAGCAAGAGCCAACTTGCCGACGATGCCTTGAGGACGTCTACCATGCAAAACCTGATATATGTACTTGACAATGCCTTGCGTCTTCTACATCCTTATATGCCCTTTATTACCGAAAAGATATGGCAATCTATTCCTCATGGGAGCACACGGCCTTCTCTTATGGTGGCTGAGTGGCCTTGTGCCAAGACGCTTGCTGACCTAGTTGATGATGTGGCAGAGATGCATATAGAGTTGCTGATTGCCGTAGTGGGAACGGTGCGCAGTGTGCGAGCACGTTACGGAATATCACCGCGCCAAGAACTCTCTGTGGCAGTAAGCACGGGAGGCGCGCTCGCAACAGAGCATACGGCCAGCCTTAGTGCCATGGAGGCAACCATAATCAAGCTGGGAAACATAGACAGCTTTACGGCAGCTCCCGGTGCTACGAAGCCAGACAATGCCAGCATCGCCGTAGTAGACGAGCTTGAGATCTATGTGGAGCTTGAAGGCTTGGTGGACTTTGCTGCCGAACGCGAGCGCCTCCTAAAGGAGCAAACAAAACTCACCCAAGAACTTCTTAAGCTCGAAAAGAAACTGGCAAACGAAGGCTTTATCTCTAAGGCTGCCCCAGACATAATAGAAAAGACAAAAAATGATGCACTGGAAGTATCAAGTGCTCTTGCTCGTATAACAGCTCAGCTAGAGGTACCTTCCGCGTGAGCAAGAGCATGCAAACAGCCCTGGAAATTATTAGGGCGTCTTTGAGATTTGGCATCAATCCGTCACTTGAGCCAATTACTCAGGTCTGTAAGCTCTTGGGCAACCCACAACAACAGTATCGCTGCATTCAGGTAGCTGGCACCAACGGCAAGAGCTCTACGAGCCGCTATATAGCTGCCTTGCTTGGACAGCTGGGTTACTCTACTGGCCTTTATACATCGCCTGAGCTGGTTTCGATTACCGAGCGGGTAGAAATCAAGTATGGTATCTCTAAGGCACATCAAGATACGCACGTCTTAGAAGATGAGGAGTTTGCACAAGCAGTAATACATGTACACACAACTGCCCAGAAGGGATGTCTTGAGCTCACTGAGTTTGAGCTCATAACTGCGGCAGCTTTCGTGTTATTTGCACAGGCGCAAATAGATTATGCCATTTTGGAAGTTGGCTTGGGAGGCCGCTGGGACGCAACGAGCGTGGTGCATCCCGTGCTGGCGGTTTTTACCGGCGTCGACCTTGAACACACCAGCATATTAGGAAACACCATTGCCCAGATTGCATCAGAAAAGGCAGCTGTAATAAAGCCAGGTAGTCTGGTGGTTACCGCGCCGACACACCGTGAAGCACTGGATGTATTCAAAGCTGAGGCTGTGCTTCAAGGTGCACGTTTTATTGAACTTGAGGCTGACAGCCTCAATCTTATAGTTGATGATGGATCCTATCAGGCACAAAACAAACTCACCGCCCTCAAATCGGTGCAGGAGTTGCTTGGGCCAGGAGCTATCAGCTGTGAGCATGCACTTGCAACACTCAACCAAACAGTAGTACCGGGGCGATTTGAGACGGTGTACACCAATCCACTTATCATCATAGACGCAGCGCACAATCCCGCTTCTGCCCTCACTCTGGCCAGCTCCTTAAGGGGGCCGATGGACATTTTACTACTGGCCGTGCTTGACGACAAGGATGCAACTGGCATCATACAGGCGCTCGCTTTGCACTTTAATCAGATCGTAGTTACTCAAACATCCAGCTCTCGATCAGTTCCTGCACAGGAGCTTGTACAATTCGTTGAGTCAGAAACCGGCACTAGACCTCAGGCTTATGCCACAGTGCGTGATGCCCTCACTGCCCTGCTCTTGCTGGACAAATCGATACTCGCCACCGGCTCCATAACCCTCGCCGGAGAAGTAAAGCGCCTACTGGCAAGCAAGCCAAGATGCCCTCTGTTCACTTAAGCAGGGTTTGGTAACCTGCGCCTGAGCATTGCGATTGTTTCTCATGCCTGCATGACTACGGGATAGCTTAAAGGGTTAAGCAGTAAGGTGTGACGGTAAAATAATCGCCCCCTTAATGCTTGTGAGAGCAAGTTCTGATAGAATTACTTGGTTCTCATCAACCGATCATCAGAAGGAAGCACGATGGAAGAGTTACTTAATTCATTAATCACTCCAGAGGTACAAATGGCTATTTCATCCGTTGTGGTTGTTATTGGCATTTTTTATCTTATTTCTATTATTTGGGTAGTACGTGACTCTTATCTTCGTGGCGCTAACCCTGTAATTTGGGGAATCGTCAGCCTCGTGCCTTTTATGGGTGCTTTTTTCTATGCGATGATGCGCCCGCCTATGTTGCTTTCTGACAAGGATGAGCAGAATCTTGACTTTGCCCTCAAACAGCGCCAGTTAATGAATTACGGAGAATGCGGAAAGTGTGGGTACCCAGTTGAGCGTGAGTACCTTATGTGCCCTCGCTGTAGCACGCAGCTCAAAAACGAATGTGCACGCTGCGGCCATGCCCTCAACCCCGAGTGGCAGGTCTGTCCATTTTGTTGCACACCGGTTAGCTAAGCTATGAGTCTTAAAGTCTGGCTTCCGGATGGCACACAAAAAGAGTTGCCCTCAGATTCGACTATCGCCGATCTGGCTGCCTCGATAGGATCTGGCTTGGCCAAGGCAGCCCTTGCGGGCAAGCGTGGTGGCCAACTTGTAGATTTAGACACCTGTTTGCAAAATGACGACGTGGTAGAAATAATTACCGAACGTTCGCCTGAGGCTTTGGATATCCTGCGGCACTCGACTGCCCATATCATGGCCGAGGCTGTACTAGAGCTCTACCCCAACGCCCAGTTTGGCATTGGCCCTGCCATAGAAGACGGTTTTTACTACGACATTGAACTGGACAAATCACTTTCTATTGATGATCTTGCTGCCATAGAGGCAGTTATGGAGCGTCTCATCACCGAAAAGCAGAGTTTTGCGCGAGATGAGGTGAGCAAGGAACGCGCCTATGAGATATTTGCTGACCAGCCCCTCAAGCTTGAGTTGATTGATGAGCTGCCTGTAGAAGAAGCTATCTCTGTGTACCAGCAAGGAAGCTTTATTGATCTTTGTCGCGGCCCACATCTTCCGTCCACCGGCCTTTCCAAGGCTTTTAAGCTCACCAAGCTGGCCGGAGCCTACTGGCGCGGAAGTTCTGAACGCCCCATGCTGCAACGCATTTACGGAACGGCGTGGTTTAAAAAAGCAGATTTGGACGAATACCTTTCCCAGATCGAAGAAGCCGAAAAACGTGACCATCGCAAGCTGGGAAGAGAGCTGGGCTTCTATATGATGGATGAACGAGCGGGCGCAGGTTTGCCGCTGTATCAGCCCAAAGGTGCCCGAGTCATCAGGATCTTGCAGGAGTGGCTTCGCCGAGATCTTTACGAACGAGGATACGAAGAGGTCATTACCCCCCATATGTACAACGCCGAGGTCTGGAAGGTCAGCGGGCACTACGATTTTTATCACGATAATATGTACTTTTTTGAAATTGATGAGAGCGAAGCCAAAGACGGCTCAAAGACCAGCGAGTATGCAGTTAAACCTATGAATTGCCCGGGACATGTTTTGATTTACGCC
Source organism: Coriobacteriia bacterium (assembly GCA_009784945.1). Lineage (GTDB taxonomy): Bacteria > Actinomycetota > Coriobacteriia > Coriobacteriales > UBA8131 > WQXH01. The sequence goes on from WQXH01000001.1 coordinate 54,055, forward strand.
AACCATCTACGTTCTTATCGCGAACTGCCTATACGTTACTTTGAGTTTGGCACCGTATATCGTCATGAATTGAGTGGCGTAGTTCATGGCCTGTTACGAGCTAGAGGTTTTACCCAAGATGATGCACACATCTTTTGTAGGTCAGACCAGCTGCTTGGCGAAATAATCGACATACTCAAGCTCATTGACCACATCATGACCACCTTTGAGTTTACTTATTCAGCCGAGATCTCAACACAACCAAGCAAGTCTATAGGCGGTAAGGATAAGTGGGACTTTGCCACCGAGCAGCTCAGGGCGGCTTGTGAGGCTCATGGTTTGTCTTATGAGATTAATGAAGGAGACGGTGCCTTTTACGGCCCCAAGATAGATATCATGGTAAAGGATGCCATAGGGCGTACCTGGCAATGCTCCACGGTTCAAATTGACTTCAATTTTCCAGAACGCTTTGATTTGAGTTATCGCAGTTCTGACAACAGCAGTGAGCAGCCTTGGATGATTCACCGTGCCATCTTTGGTAGCATAGAGCGCTTCTTGGGTATACTCATAGAGCATTATGCCGGAGCCCTGCCCGCCTGGCTGGCACCGGTACAGGCAGTCATCATTCCCATAGCCGACCGGCATGCAGACTATGCTCTACAGGTGGAAGCAGCACTCAAAGCAGCGGGTATACGCGCAGAAACCGCCGCCCAAAAAGAGCCGATGAAGGTTAAGGTAGCCCTTGCCCAGCAGCAACAGGTGCCCTATATGCTCGTAGTGGGCGACAAAGAATCTGAAGAGGGGAGCGTCAGTGTAAGAGAGCGCCGCAGTGGCGACCTCGGTGCCATGATGCTGGAGGATTTTAAGGCTCTTTTATAAAGCCCGCTCATGCTTTTGATTTTAAGTGCGCCAGTGGTGTGTGACCTTCAGTTTCAAAACGCAACATCCAACTCGGGTGTCATAGCAGAGCCTCGTTGAGCTCCAGCCCCACGGGACAGTGATCTGACCCTAGAGCCTCGGGATATATTGAGGCAGAGACAATGGCATCCTTCAAGCGGTCTGACACCAAAAAATAATCGATGCGCCAACCAGTGTTATTTGCTCGCGCGTTGCCTCTAAAGCTCCACCACGAATAAGCGCCACTCAGGTCTGGATTGAGGTAGCGAAAGCTGTCGATAAAGCCTGCTTCAAGGAGCTGATTAAAGTCTAAACGTTCTTCATCAGAAAAGCCTGCGTTGCCGCGATTTGACTTATAGTTCTTCAAGTCTATTTCGTTATGCGCAACGTTGAGGTCACCACAAATCACCACGGGCTTGTGTTTGTCCAAATCAGATACAAAGCGAGTAAAGGCAGCGCCCCAGGTCAAACGTAAGTCTATGCGTGCCAAGCCATCCTGCGCATTGGGGGTATAGCAGTTAACAAAATAAAACTTGTCAAATTCCAATGCGCACATACGCCCCTCATGGTCAAGCTCAGGCACTCCCTGGAGCCCTTTGACCACCGCATCAGAGGGCTCAAGTCCCAGGTGGTGTTGGACACTCAGTGGCATGACCTTGGTAAAGACGGCAGTACCAGAGTAGCCCTTCTTGACGGCATCACTCCAGTAATCATAATACGTGCCAGCAAGCTCAAGCTCTATTTGACCAGTCTGGAGCTTGGTTTCTTGAATCGCAAAGATGTCGGCATCAAAGCTATCAAAGATCTCGTAGAAGCCTTTTTTAACATTGGCTCTCAGGCCATTTACATTCCAAGAAATCAACTTCATGGCAAACTCTCCTCTGTACACTCTAAAACCCACTAAGCTATTGATAGAATTATCCATCATTGGGCACATTAGTCAAAAGGTGGTGTTATAAAACATATGTCAACGGCACATTTATTGTACGAGTCATACGAGCTTATGGTGATTTTGGGTCACTACGGCAGTGGTAAAACAAATCTTTCTCTCAATCTTGCTAAAAAGCTCAAGAAGCTCGGGCGAGAGCCTTTGATCATTGATCTTGACATCGTCAACCCCTACTTTAGAAGCACTGACTACTTGGAGCTTACCAGAGAAGAGGGCATTGAGGTTCTCGGTCCGGTGTTTGGGAGCTCAAGCATTGAAGCACCTTCTTTGAGTCCTGGTATAGACACCATGATCAAAAACGCCACAGAACAAAAGCCTGTGATACTTGATGTGGGAGGAGACCCCGACGGTGCCCGCGCGCTTGTACGCTACACCCCTGCCATTGAGCAAGTGAAGAGCAAACTGATAGCACTGGTGGTTAATACACGCAGGCCAGAAACACAATGCCTTGAAGGTAATCTAGCGATGATAGATGAGCTAGTCAGCACAGCAACACTTGCAATTGATGCTCTTGTAGGTAACACCCACCTCGCAGAATTAACCACAGATGAAATCATTCAGCAGTCATTACCGTTGTTGAACGAGCTATCAGAAGTAAGCAAGATCCCCTTAGTGTGTGTAACTGTACCCCAAGGTAGCAGTTTACAAGACTCGCTCAATGCCTTTGCATTGCCCATAGAGCGACTCGTCAAAACCAGTTGGCAGTAAATAATTTTTACCGCTTGCACAAATCTTGTGTAGTTAGCATAGAAGTTGTGAGAGAATGTTCGGATATTCTTTTACGGAGGAAAAATGGCAAAAGTAACAGTAAGTATTGAATATTGCAAAGGCTGTGGGCTCTGCGTTCAGTTTTGTGACCAGGAGATTATGCAGCTTAATACCGAGGTCATTACGCAAAAGGGCTACCACCCAGCGCACTGTGTAGATCAAGAGAGCTGCAACGCCTGCTTGAACTGCGCAATGATGTGTCCCGATGTGGCCATCACGATTGAGAGGTAGTTATGGGCGAGAAAATCTTAATGAAGGGTAACGAAGCCTTGGCGGAGGCTGCTATACGCGCTGGCTGTCGCCACTTCTTTGGTTATCCAATCACGCCGCAAAGTGAGCTTGCCGCCTATATGGCCAAGTATCTGCCTAAGGCTGGCGGAGTGTATTTACAGGCCGAAAGCGAAGTAGCCGCCATCAACATGGTGTACGGTGCCTCGGCTGCTGGCGTTCGTGTTATGACCTCATCGTCTTCGCCAGGCATAAGCCTTAAGGGCGAGGGCATTTCGTACATGATTGGTGCAGACCTTCCAGGGCTCATCGTCAATATAAACCGCGGCGGCCCTGGACTTGGAAGTATTCAACCCTCTCAAGCTGATTACTGGATGGCCACCCGCGCAACGGGTCATGGAGACGGACAAATCATTGTCTTGGCGCCATCGACGGTTCAAGAAATGGCAGACTACGCACGTTTGGCATTTGAACTGGGAGACCGCTACCGCATGCCAGCTATGATCTTGGCTGATGGCTTGTTGGGTCAGATGATGGAGCCAGTCGAATTACCTGAGCCCATCGATCCTAAAAGCCTTCCTGCCAAGGATTGGGCGGTCACGGGAACTCAAGGCAAGCGCAAGAACAACAAGGTTAATTCTCTCAGGTTGGCTGCTCAAGATCTTGAAGATGCGGTTCTCGAGCGCTATGCGCGTTATCAAACTATTAAGGAAACCGAGCAGCTTGCTCAACTCGAGCTGGTTGACGATGCTGAGGTGGTGGTAGTTGCCTACGGTGCGGCTTCGCGAATTGTCAGGAGTGCCATCATGCTGGCACGCGAGGAGGGTATCAAGGTGGGCATGATTCGCCCCATCACCTTATGGCCCTTCCCGACGCAGGCTATACAGGCAGCGTGTAAGACGGCCAAGGCATTTTTGACTGTAGAGCTAAATACGGGTCAGATGGTCGACGACGTGCGCCTGGCGGTAACTCAAGGGCTACCGGTGAGCTTCTTTGGTCACAGCGGAGGCGTGGTGCCCACCCCAACAGAAGTGCTCGTTGCAATAAAGAAGGCTCTCGCAGGGGAGTTGTTCCACATCCTGCCCTTCCGCAGCAAGCTGGAAGCAGGTGATTAACATGACTGCAGAAAAAAACCCGATCTTGTTTGGACGAACTGCAGGACTTTCGGAAAAGGTTAACAATTTTTGCCCTGGCTGCCTGCATGGCATAGCACAGCGTTTAGTTGCAGAAAGCATCGACAGGCTCGGTCTTATTGGACAAACCGTGGGCATCACCCCAGTAGGTTGTGCGGTCATCGCCTATGAATTCTACTCCTGTGACATGGTGCAGGCTGCTCATGGACGTGCCCCCGCTGTAGCCACTGGGCTCAAGCGCGCCAGACCTGAAAACACCATTTTTACCTATCAAGGCGATGGAGATCTTGCTTCCATCGGCATGGCTGAAACTATCCATGCTGCCACCAGGGGCGAAAATATCACCGTAATATTCATCAATAACGCCATTTATGGCATGACCGGCGGACAGCTGGCTCCAACGTCCTTGCCGGGTCAAATTACTCAGACTTCGCCCTATGGACGCGATGTTAAAGTTGCTGGCAACCCAATTCGCGTGTGCGAGTTACTTTCCAGCTTGGACGGCGTTGCTTTAGCTCAGCGCGTAACCGTTAATTCGCCCTCTAATGTACGCAAAGCCGGCAAGGCAATTCGCAAGGCCTTTGAGTACCAAAATGAAGGCCTTGGCTTTACCATCGTTGAGATCTTAACGACTTGTCCCACCAACTGGGGTCTTGCGCCCAATAAAGCTTTGGGATGGCTCGAGGACAACCTGATTCCGTACTATCCGCTGGGTGTGTACAAAGATATCAAGGCGGGAGAGTAGGATGACAGAGCAATTAACACAAGCTTCACAAGCTCAAAATCTTCATGTATTATTGGCTGGCTTTGGCGGTCAGGGAATCTTATTTGCCGGCAAGCTCGTTGCTTATGCGGGTCTCTTGGACGGAAGACAGGTTTCTTGGATGCCCAGCTACGGACCCGAAATGCGTGGCGGAACAGCCAACTGCTCGGTCTGTCTTTCCAGTGATCTTATTGGCTCTCCAATAGTAACCGAGCCTGATGTATTAGTAGCTCTCAATAAACCTTCCTATGACAACTTTGTGGGCAAGGTCAAGCCAGGCGGACTGGTCTTGGTTGATAAAACCATGATAGATGCTTGCACTCTCAGAAACGACATTCGCTTTGAAAGCATTGAGGCCACCCGTCTTGCTGAAGAAAATGAATTGCAGGGTCTGGCTAATGTGGTAATAGTAGGAAAGCTCCTGCAGGCCACGGGCTTTAGCACCATACCGCAGCTGGAGATTGCCATAGAAAAGAGCGTGAGCGAAAAGCAGCTATGGCTGGTTGATCATAATAAAAGAGCTCTTGCCCTTGGCTTTGAGCATGTTTCTGGAGACGACTGCAAACAAGAGAGCTAAGAAGTAATTTGAGGCGCACTATGACAGAAAACACAGAACAGCAGCACAAAATACAAACTGAGCTTAAGGATCTTGGCTGCCGCTTGGCGGGACTTCGCGATGCCTGCGGCTTTGAAAAAGAAGAGTTTGCCGAGCGACTGGGCATTGGCGTACAAACGCTCTCAGCCTACGAAGAGACCGGCTTTGACATCCCCATAAGCATACTCATGCAAGCTGCACGTCTTTGCGAGGTGGATATGGCTGTGCTGCTCACAGGCTCAAGCACCCACCTCAATACCTATCAAGTGGTACGCGCGGGTAAGGGTAGGGTAGTTGACCGTTTTCCTGGCTACCACTTTGAGGATCTTGCCTATAACTATGGCGGCAAGGTCATGCAACCTTTGTTGGTGACCCTTGAGACAAGCGATGAGCCTGCCGAGCTGGTTACCCACGGTGGCCAGGAATTTAACTATGTCGTTGCCGGTAAGGTCATACTGGTGTTTGAGAACAAGGAGATCGAACTGGATGCGGGAGACAGTGTTTACTTTAATCCGCAAATACCGCACGGACAACGCTGCGGATCCAGTCAAAGAGCGGTATTTGTCACCATAATCACCGACTAACTCTCCCTTTACGCCAAACAATTAACCTGAGGACTACATCATGAATCATCTTCTAAAGAAATATTGCCCCCGTATTGATTTTGACTCCTACGAGGACTTCTATGAAAACTTCCAGATACATGTACCAAGTGACTTTAACTTTGCCTATGATGTCGTAGATGAATGGGCGCGTGTCGAGCCCAAGAAGATAGCCCTGATATGGTGCGATGACAAAGGTAACGAAAAGACGCTCACCTTCTTAGAGATTTCTGAGCTCTCTAAACGATTTGCGAATGTCCTTTGTGCACAGGGAATAGAAAAAGGCGACATCGTGCTTATGATGCTACGTCAACGCTGGGAATATTGGGTAAGTGCAGTAGCGCTGCATCGCATGGGTGCTATACTAATTCCGGCGGTGTCGCAGCTTACTTCAAAAGACATTATATATCGTGTCAACAGCGCCGATATCAAAGCGCTTATCGCATTAGATGACGAGTACGTCATGGCTCAGATAGAAGCAGCCTTGCCTGAATGCCCTACGCTCAAGACACTTATCAGTGTTGACTCCAAGGAGATCAAACGCTCTGTAAGCACAGATGATGAACTCAGCTGGCTTTCTTGGACTGCCCTGGTTGAGCAGGCAAGCAGTGAGTGGCAACGGCCTTTAGCGCCCGAGGCCACCACCAGCCAAGACCTCATGCTTATTTACTTTACCAGCGGCACTACGGGTTTTGCCAAGATGTGCTGTCATAACTTTGCCCATCCGCTTGGGCATATTCTTACAGCCAAGTATTGGCAGCAAGTGCAGGAAAACAAGCTGCACTGCTCGGTTACTGACACCGGATGGGCCAAGTTTGGCTGGGGAAAAATCTATGGACAATGGATTGCCGGAGCTGTGGTCTTTGCCTATGACACGGTAAAATTTGACCCCAGAAAGCTCTTGGAGTGCATACAAAAATATAGCGTAAGCACGTTTTGCGTGCCCCCCACCATGTATCGATTCATGCTTCAAGAAGACGTAAGCTCCTTTGACCTTTCTTCGGTTGATACTTTTGCCACAGCAGGCGAGCCACTCAATGCAGAGGTGACCCTCCAGTGGGAAAAAGCAACCGGCAAGCGTATACGCGAAGGCTTTGGGCAGAGCGAAGGACCCGTATTGCTGGCGACCTTCCCTTGGTTAGAGCCACGGCCTGGGTCAATGGGAAAGCCCTCACCGCTCATGAATATCAAGCTTTTGGATAGCGAGGGTCGCGAAGCCTCAGATGGTGATGAGGGTAACATCTGTGTAACTGGGCTTAAGGAAAACTATCCGCCGGGTCTTTTTGTTGGTTACTATAAAGATGAGACACGTTCCAAAGAATCAGTTGGTGGTGCATATTACAACCTTAATGATGTTGCTTGGCGCGATAACGATGGTTACTTTACCTTTGTGGGCCGCAGCGACGATGTCATCAAGTGCAGCGGTTATCGGATCAGCCCCTTTGAGGTCGAAAGCGTACTGCTTGAGCATCCTGCGGTCATTGAGTCAGCGGTTACTGCCTTTCCAGACGAAGAGCGAGGGTTTGTGGTCAAGGCAACCGTGGTCATCACTCAACAATATGAAGCTTCTCCCGGGTTGGTAAAGGAGCTGCAAACCTATGTTAAGCAACAAACGGCACCTTATAAGTACCCGCGCATTATTGAATTTGTTGATGAACTCCCTAAGACCATTGGGGGCAAAATCAAGCGAGCCCAAATTGCTGCAAAGGACGCTGGGCGCAGCTGGCACGAATGAGCTAGTATTGAACTCAGAGCGATAGGAGAGGTTTGATGGCCCGATATTACGAAGAAGTTGCACACACCTTTAATGAGTATCTCTTGGTACCAGGATATTCATCATCAGAGTGCCTGCCGGATAAGGTATGCCTCAAAACACCGCTCGTACGCTATAAATGTGGAGAGGAGCCTCAACTCACGCTTAATATACCGCTTACCTCCGCCATAATGCAAAGCGTAAGTGACGACACCATGGCTATCTCTCTCGCCCGCGAGGGAGGCATGTCCTTTATATACAGCTCGCAGACGGTGGAATCCGAGGCCGAGATGATTGCTCGTGTCAAGGATTACAAAGCTGGTTTTGTGGTAAGCGACTCCAACCTCAGCCCAGATATGACTTTGGAAGATGTCATGAAGCTTAAGGAGGCGAGCGGACATTCCACCATGCCGGTTACCATTGATGGCACTCAGCATGGCAAAGTAGTGGGCATTGTTACCAGCAGGGATTATCGTCCCAGCCGTACACCTCTTGATGCCAAAGTAGCAGACTTCATGACCCCACGAAAGAAACTCATCGTTGCGCCTGCAGAAACAACTCTTAAGGAGGCCAACGACATCATTTGGGATCATAAGCTCAACGCACTTCCTGTTCTTGATAATAATGACTGTCTTCTTTACATGGTGTTTCGCAAAGACTATGCCTCTCACAAGCAAAACCCCTTGGAAAACCTCGATGAGCATAAACGCTACATAGTAGGCGCTGGCATCAATACTCATGACTACACCGAGCGTATTCCCGCCTTAATCGAGGCCGGAGCCGATGTGCTTTGCATTGATTCCTCAGAGGGCTTTACCGAGTGGCAGCAACGCACGCTCACGTGGGTGCGCAGTCAATATGGTCAAGATGTTAAGATTGGTGCCGGCAATATTGTTGACAGAGAGGGTTTTCGCTTCTTGGCTGAGGCGGGCGCTGACTTTGTCAAAGTAGGTATAGGCGGCGGCTCTATCTGCATTACCAGGGAGCAAAAGGGTATAGGACGCGGACAGGCTACCAGTGTCATAGAAGTTGCCAGGGCGCGCAATGAGTACTTCGAGGAAACCGGCATCTACATACCCATATGCTCTGATGGCGGCATCGTCTACGATCATCATATGACCCTGGCCTTGGCTATGGGCGCAGATTTTATGATGCTCGGACGCTACTTTGCCCGCTTTGACGAGAGTCCTACCAACAAAGTTACCATTAACGGCAACTACATGAAGGAATACTGGGGAGAAGGTAGCGCACGTGCGCTCAATTGGGCACGCTACGCCCAAGGAGGCGCCAAGAAACTAAGCTTTGAAGAGGGTGTTGATTCGTATGTTCCCTATGCTGGCGCCCTTAAAGATAATGTGGGTGTAACTCTTGCCAAAATGCGTTCGACTATGTGCAACTGCGGCTCACTGAGTATTTCAACATTCCAAGAAAAGGCCAAACTGACTTTGATTTCTTCCACCTCCATTATTGAAGGTGGTGCGCATGATGTCATGCTCAAGGATCAGGTCAACATGTTGCCGCCACGCTAGAAAGTAGTTTGATGACTGCTGCAAGAACAAGAACAAACAGGCTGATGGTGAAGGAAGTCCCCCTAGGGGCAGGCTCACCGCTTCCACTGCAGTCCATGCTGACCACTTCTACTCAGGACGTTTGTGCCTGCCTCGAACAGGTACACCGCTTGCAGGAAGTAGGGTGCCACATAGTGCGCTTGGCGATAGAAAGCTCAAAGGATTTAGACGGATTCGAGGCTGTGTGCAAAGAAAGTCCTCTGCCCGTAGTAGCAGATATTCATTTTAATCATACACTGGCAATTGAGGCAGCAAAACGAGGAGCAGCAAAGCTGCGTATAAACCCAGGAAACATCGGCGATGCCCAGCGAGTCAACGCCGTTATTGAAGCAGCAAACAAGGCCGACATCCCCATTAGGATAGGTGTCAATGCGGGTTCTTTGGAAGAAGATCTCAAAAAGGCACATAATCTCACACTGGCTGAGAAGATGGTTAAGTCTGCCGAGCGTTCGGTTGAGCACTTTGAGGAGCGCGGTTTTTTTAGCATTGTGCTTTCTGCTAAGGCTTCTGACGTGCCCACCACCATAGAGGTCTACCAACGCCTATCAATGAGCCTTCCTCATATACCACTTCACCTGGGGGTGACTGAGGCAGGAACTGCCTGGGAGGGGAGCATACGCTCTGCTGTAGGCATTGGCACCCTGCTGGCTGTTGGCATAGGCGACACTCTTCGCGTCTCACTCACAGCTGACCCCATCGAAGAAATTCGCGTAGCTCGCGCCTTGCTCGCGGCACTGGATCTGGGTGCAGACGACCGTGCTACCCTCATCAGTTGCCCCTCCTGCTCGCGCTGCAAAGTAGACCTGTTTAGCATTGCCAACACTGTTGAACAACGTCTTGCCGCCATAAAGAAGCCACTCAAGGTTGCCGTCATGGGCTGTGTGGTAAATGGGCCAGGGGAGGCCGCTGGTGCTGACATAGGCGTAGCCTGCGGCAAAGGAACTGGTGTAATCTTTTCTAAAGGCAAGGTGCTCTATACTGTAGAGGAAGCACAAATAATTGACGCGCTCCTGAAAGAACTTGAAATCGAGGAAACTACATGCCACTGATTGATGCAAGGCTCTTACGTATGAGCCAACTCTATGCTCCCACACTCAAGGAAGATCCGGTAGACGCTGAGGTAATCTCGCACAAGCTGCTGTTGCGCGCTGCCATGATGCGTAAAGTTGCCGCAGGGGTATACTCCTTTCTGCCCCTGGGCTTGAGGGTGCTGCGCAAGGTTGAACAAATCATACGTGAGGAACAAGATCGCATAGGTGCGCAAGAGATGATTATGTCTATCATTCAACCAGCCGAGCTTTGGCACGAAAGCGGCAGGTGGGATGTCTACGGCCCCGAGCTCATGCGCTTTTTAGATCGTCATGATCACGGCTTTGCTCTGTCGCCTACACAGGAGGAGCTTATTACTTCTCTGGTGCGCGATGAGCTTCGCTCTTACCGTGAGCTACCCAAGAGCCTCTATCATATTCAATGGAAGTATCGCGACGAAATCAGGCCACGCTTTGGGCTGCTGAGAGGGCGCGAGTTTGTCATGAAGGACGCCTACAGCTTTCATGCTACCCAGGAGTCCTTGCAAGAGCACTACGACGAGCAGTCCGCCGCCTACGGACGCATTTGTGACCGGCTCGGACTTGACTGGCGTCCTGTAGAGGCCGATAGCGGACAAATCGGTGGTAGCGTAACCACCGAGTTCATGGCGCTTGCCGAAGCGGGAGAAGACGGCATTCTCTATTGCGACTGCGGTTTTGCGGCCAATGCTGAGGTTGCTCTTGCGGAGTTTGAGCTTGAGGAATATCGACCACACGAAACCAATGGCGAGCTTACAAAAATACATACCCCAGAGATTGCAAGCATTGAGGAGTTGACTAGCTTCCTTTCAATTGACAAAAAGTCTACCGTCAAGGCCTTGGCAACAAAGAGTGCAGACGGTGCTGTAACTCTGTTGTTCATTCCCGGAAGCCATGACCTGGCAGCCATCAAGGCAGATCGACTCTTGCCTGGATTTACCTTTATGACCGACGAAGAGATGGAGGGAGCCGGCTTGGTCAAAGGCTTTATGGGGCCCGTTGGCCTGCCCGATAAAGTACGAGTCGTGGCAGACAGCTCTCTTAGAGAGCTCTCTCGTTGGCTCACTGGAGCCAACGAGAGTGACTATCACGTGGCTGGCGCAAAGCCAGGGCGCGATTTTGAGGTGGACAGCTGGGCAGACCTCAGCGTTGCGCTACCTGGAGATGCTTGCTCGGTTTGCGGTCTGCCACTCAAGGGCGCACGCGGCATAGAGGTAGGCCAGGTATTTCAGCTGGGCACCAAGTATTCCGAATCTATGCAAGCAAGCTTCATGGATGCGGATGGATTAGAGAAGCACTTCATTATGGGCTGTTATGGCTGGGGGGTGACTCGAAGCATTGCCGCTGTCGTCGAACAGCACTATGATGACAACGGCATCATATGGCCTATCAGCGTTGCGCCAGCAGAGGTTGTCATTATTCCGCTAGCCTCTGGCGATGAGGAGGTTGAACCCACGGCAGAAAGCTTGGCAGAGCTCCTTACAGAGAGGGGCATTGAGTCTGTTATAGACGATCGAGACGAGCGCGCTGGCGTTAAATTCAATGATGCCGACCTCATTGGCTGGCCATATCAGCTGATTGTAGGAAAGCGAGGGCTTGCAGAGGGTATAGTTGAGCTTAAAACCCGTGTCACCAACGAAAAGTCCACTCTCGCCCTTTCAGAGGCAGTAGACACTGTTGAAGGGCTCGTACTCGAAGCCAGAAGGAGCTACCTGTAAATCATGGAAGCTTTACCAATACTGCCTTTTGCCACTTTGCCATCAAGCGATTTTCTGAGCAATTCTCTCAGTACGTGTTGCTAAGCTGCACATGATTTCTGTCGTACACACTGTCATGTTTGTATTCATCTTTGCCTTTGGTGCAATGATCGGCAGTTTCCTCAATGTGGTTATTTATCGTCTTCCAAAAAAGGAAAACTTTGTCGCGGGGAGTTCCTACTGCCCTCGCTGCAATCACAAGCTCAAGGCTCTCGATCTTGTTCCCATTGCGAGCTACCTCTTTCTTGGCAGAACTTGCAGATATTGTAAACAAGCAATCTCACCTCGATATATGCTCATTGAGGGGCTCACAGGTGCCTTGGCCATTTTAAGCTATGCGGCCTTCTTTCCACCTGCCGGTTTTTTGCTCAGTATTGACCCGACGCTTGTCTTTGTTGCAGGCGCCAAGGAAGTCGGGCTGCTCTCACCTTGGTTTCCTGTTGACCTACCCGCCTCTGTTGGCGCTTTGATTGCTGCTGTCATGGTGTTTACGCTGCTTTGCGTCTTGATCGTTGTAACCTTCATAGACGCTGATACGATGGAAATACCCAACGCCTTGCCCCTATGGATAGTGGTACTGGGCATCCTCAGCTTTGCCTTTGGCTCAACTGCCACATTGCCTTGGTACGACCATCTCATCGGCGCAGTTATCGTAAGTGTACCAATGCTTTTGCTCGCTTTTTTTATCGTGGGCTCTTTTGGAATGGGTGACATTAAGCTTATTGCTGCCGCAGGCCTCCTCCTTGGCTGGCAGCTAGTTTTGGTAGCTATTTTCACTGCCATCTTGATAGGAGGCGCTTGGGGCATCTACCTCCTGGTAAGCCGCAAGAAAGGGCGCAAAGAGCACTTTGCCTTTGGCCCGGCGCTCTGCTTTGGCATAGCCAATAGTATTTTTTCAGGCCAACAAATCATCAACTGGTACCTGGGATTCTTCTAGCGCTGAGCTATACTGGAATTTGTTAATACTCATTATGGAGGAAGTATGAATAAGAAGGACTTGCTATTTCTCAAGGAGCTTACTGAGGCTCCTTCGCCAAGTGGATTTGAGGTGCCTGCGGCGGATATTTTGCGCAAGCGACTTGCAGAAGTGGCAGACAGTGTAGAGACGAACGTACTTGGTAGCGTTCACGCCACACTCAAAGGCAAAGGCAACGGGCCAAGCGTCATGATAGCGGGTCATCTTGACGAGATTGGTCTGATGGTTACCTATATATCTGATGAAGGTTTCATCAGTTTTGAGGCTATTGGTGGAGTTGATGCGGCAGTCTTACCAGGCATGAGGGTAAACATGTATCCAACCGGTGAGGAGTCCACGCAGGGGCAAGTTCTACGTGGGGTGATGGGACGCAAGCCTATTCACCTCATTGAGCCTGATGATCGCAAGAATGTCACAAAAATAGAACAGCTCTTCATAGATGCAGGCTTGGATGGCAAAAAGCTTAAAAAGCTGTTGCGCGTGGGCGATCCCATTACCTATGGCGTTGGCTTTGAGGAATTTGGAGATGGGTTTGCGGTGGCCAGAGCCTTTGACGATAAAATCGGGGTCTGGGCAGCTGCGCGTGTCTTGGAAGAAGTCAAAAAGGCCGGAGGAGCAGCCGGAGATGTTATAGCTGCTGGTACCGTGCAAGAGGAGATAGGGCTGCGCGGTGGCATTACCTCTGCCTACGATATTAACCCCAGCATTGGCATTGGTGTAGACGTTGGGCACGCCACTGACTACCCTGACATCAACAAAAAAAAGTATGGACAGGCAGACTGCGGCAAGGGTCCCATCATAGCTCGTGGGCCTAATATCAATCCCGTGCTGTTTGAGAGAATGGTAGCTGCTGCCAATAAACTTAAGATTGCTTATCAAATAGGCCCAGAGTCCAGGGGCACTGGCACCGATGCAAATCCCATACAGCTTTCTCGCGGCGGCAAGGTGGCGGGGCTGGTAAGCATACCCACCCGATACATGCATACCCCTACAGAAGTCATCATGCTCTCTGATCTTGAGGCAGCGGTTAAGATTATCACCTGCTGTATCTTGGATTTGGATGAGAAAGCTGACTTTGTGCCCAGGTAAATGCGATGACTAAAGAGCAGCCCAAACAAAAGGTGCTCGCCAAAAACAGGCGAGCTTCATTTGATTATGAGATTCTCGAAACCTTTGAGGCGGGAGTAGTGCTCTCCGGCACCGAAGTGCGCTCACTTAGAGAGGGAGGCGGGCAGCTCACCGATACCTTTGCCCTTGTACGCAAGGGAGAGGCGTGGCTGCATGGCCTGCATATAAAGCCCTACAGCCACGGCAACCGAGCAAACCTCGATCCAGATAGAGTGCGCAAACTTTTGCTGCACAAAAAACAAATACGACATCTAGGCGATAAAACCGCTCAAGACGGACTGACCCTTGTGCCTATTGTGCTCTATTTTAACGAAGATCAACGTGTTAAAGTGGAGCTGGGTCTTTGCAAGGGTAAAAAGCGCTATGATAAACGACAGAGCATTGCTAGCCGAGATACTAAGATCGACATTGAGCGTGCGCTCAAGGCACGAAATCGCGAAGGTTAGCAAGCAAGGCAACCGGTGCGTGCAAAAGAAAGAGAGGCCTGGTGTGACATCTCCTGTTGTAGTTGTTGGACATCAAAATCCAGATAATGACTCTATCAGCTCAGCTGTTGCATACGCCTACCTGAGCAATGAGCTCGAGGCTCGCAAGCTTGAGGCAAATCCTGCCTATAAACCGCTTGCGCATCTAGCGGTGCGACTCGGTCCAATGCCGCCCGAGAGCACGTGGATACTGGAATCTAATGGATTTGCCATACCTACGCTGATCAGCCATGTTTGTGCACGCGTTTTAGATGTGATGACACCTAATCCCATATCTATTGCACACAGTGCCCCCCTGATCGATGCTGGCAGGATGCTCAGGCAAAACAATCTGCGTTCTTTGGTGGTAACAGATGATGACGGCTTTTATTACGGACTCATTACCACACGCATGATAGCCGAACGATATATTGCCGCCACCGATGTACTTGAAGAGGACGACTCTAATACTTCTGCCGTAGTAGATGACTTGCTTGCCTCCCTCAAGCAACGAGTAGGAGACTTAACCGAAACTGAAGTGCTTGTATTGGATAAGGAGGGGCTACTCAAAGAGGCAGTCGAAGACCTTATGGCCAGCTCCTTAAGAGAAGCCGTAGTGCTCGACGATGACCATCGCTGCATAGGAATAGTCACCAGAACCGACATCACCACGCGCCCCAGACGCAAAGTCATGCTGGTAGACCACAATGACACTATATTGGCTCCACGTGGCATTGAAGAAGCCGATGTCCTGGCAATTATCGACCATCATCGCATAGGCGATGTGTCCACTACATCACCCATTCAATTCCTCAATCTGCCAGTAGGTTCAACGGCCACTATCGTGGCTATGGAGTTTGTAAAGCAGGCAGTTGAAATACCCCCTGGTATTGCCAAGGTGCTCCTTTCTGCCGTTTTAACCGATACGGTAATCCTTAAGTCTCCCACGACCACACAAACCGATAGAGAGCAGGCCGCCGCCCTTGCTCAAATAGCTGGCGTGAAAGTACAGGAATTTGGGTACGAGGTCTTTACGCATCGTGGCTCCGGAGGAGAGATTTCTGTTGATAAGCTCGTGGGAACCGATGCAAAGGAATTCCAGATTGGAGAGGTCATGGCGCTCGTGTCTCAATATGAAACCTTTGACCTTGCTGCGGTAATGGAGCATGAGGATGAGATTCGCTCAGAGATGCGACGCCTGATGGAGCTCCATAACTATGAGTTTGTCTTGCTCATGGTAACAGACATCATTGCTGAAGGCTCACAATTCATGTGTGAGGGCAATCGTCGTATTGTCAACCGGGTTTTCAACATCAACTGTATAGGCGTAGGTGGAACGTGGATGCCTGGTATATTGAGCCGTAAGAAGCAAGTAGCTCCTCGCATCCTGGGCAGCTAAGATTGGGTGAGAAGATGAACGACCAACACTATATGAGCAGAGCAATAGAGTTGGCCATGAAAGGTGGTGGCTGGGTCAATCCCAATCCGCAGGTGGGTGCCCTGGTGGTTAAAGACGACCGTATTATTGCCGAAGGGTATCACGCCCGTTATGGCAAAGCACACGCAGAACGAATTGCCTTGGCAGCTTGCACCGAGTCTCCCGCAGGCGCAACGCTTTATGTCACCCTTGAGCCGTGTTGTCACACAGGCAAGACTCCTCCCTGTACAGAGGCAATCATCCAGAGCGGTATTTCTCATGTTGTTATTGGATCCAGCGACCCCAATCCTCAGGTAAACAGTAGGGGAGTAGACGAACTTCTCAGAGCTGGCATAACGGTTGAGTCTGGTTTCATGAAAGAGAGGTGCGACCAGATTAATAGAATTTACTTTCATTACATGGCGCATCACACACCCTATGTACTGGCAAAGTATGCCATGACACTTGACGGAAAGGCTGCCACTCGCACCGGAGCTTCTCGCTGGATATCCGGTGAGGAAGCACGAAAGGATGTACATCATCTCAGAAACCGCTATGCGGCCATAATGGTTGGCATCAATACCGTGCTGTCAGATGATCCCTTGCTAACCTGTCGTGCAGAGGGTGGTAAGAACCCCCTGAGGATAGTCTGTGACTCACAGCTCAAAATACCACTGGAGTCTCAGATTGCTCAAACCGCTCGCGAGGTGCCCACCTTGATAGCCACTGTCACTTGCAACCAGGCAAGGCAGCAACAACTAGAGGCTTTAGGCTGTTCAGTTGAGCTTCTTCCAGCTAAAGAAGCAAGGGTGGATTTAAAGGCCTTTATTGAGGTGATTGGTAAAGCCGGTATAGACAGCATTTTACTCGAAGGCGGTTCGGAGCTGCTAGGCTCAGCCTTTGATGCTGCCATCGTGCAGGCTGTACGTTGCTATATTTCTCCCCAGCTGTTTGGTGGCAATGAGGCTCCTTCTCCGCTTGGAGGCAGAGGAGTTGCCACTCCACAAGATTCCTTTAAACTACGCGGTGTTGAGGTGTCTTTCTTTGGTAATGACTTCTGCATAGAAGGTGAGGTAGAGTAGGTGTTCACAGGTATTATTGAAGAAGTTGGTTCTGTAGGGAGCGTTAGGCGTGGTAAGACCTCATCTACACTAACCCTCTTGGGCAAAGTGGTTTTAGGTGACCTTAAGCTCGGCGACTCAGTGGCGGTTGATGGTGTGTGTCTTACCGCAAGCAAGCTGAGCGCTACTGGTTTTAGTGCCGATGTCATGCATGAGACGCTCGCTCGCTCGACCCTCGGAAGACTGGCTCAGGGCAGCGCAGTTAATCTTGAGCGCGCTTTGTCAGCGCAGGGTCGCTTTGGCGGACATATTGTTTCTGGCCATATAGACGGGACAGGCGTGCTCACGAAAATTCAAAATGACGACAATGCGGTGTGGTACACAGTTAGGGCTGATGCCGCCATCTTGCGCTATGTGGTACTCAAGGGCTCCATTACCATTGATGGCATCAGTCTCACGGTGGCACGGGTGCTTGACGATGGCTTCAGTGTGTCTCTCATACCTCACACTCTCAAGGAAACGGCGCTTATCAACAAAAAAGTGGGAGATGCGGTAAACCTCGAAAATGACATTATTGGCAAGTACGTTGAGAAGCTTCTCGCCAGCCCTGCAAAAATCAATATGCACAAAGAGGCTAACAGCACGCTCACACGTGACTTTTTAGTAAATAACGGCTTTTAAGGAGAAACCATGACCAAGCAGATCAACTATGATGCAAGCCAGAACTTTGACTCTATCGAAGATGCTTTGGAAGCACTGCAAAAGGGGGAGATGATATTAGTCATTGACGATTATGATCGCGAAAACGAGGGGGATTTGGTATGTGCTGCAGAGTTTGCTACGACCTATAACATTAACTTTATGGCAACGTATGCCAAGGGACTTATCTGTATGCCGATGTCTGCGGAGTTTTGCGAGCGACTACAAATCCAACAAATGGTCACCGCCAATACCGACAATCACGAGACTGCCTTTACTGTGTCTATAGATCATGTGGATACCACCACGGGTATTTCTGCTGCAGAACGCTCTCTGACGGCTCTTAAGTGCGTTGAAGATGGAGTAAAGCCAGAGGATTTTCGACGCCCCGGACATATGTTTCCACTACTCTCCAAGCCAAATGGTGTGCTCGATCGTAATGGGCACACTGAGGCTACCGTCGACCTCTTGCGACTTGCCGGGCTTAAGGAGTGCGGCATATGCTGCGAAATCATGCGCACTGATGGTGACATGATGAGAACCATGGAGCTGATTGATTTTGCCAGGGAGTGGAATTTCAAGATTATCACCATAGAAGACCTTCAGTCTTATCGAAAAACACATGACAAGCTTGTAGAGCGCATTGCAAGCCCCAAGATGCCTACTGAATTTGGAGAATTTATTGCTCATGGATACGTCAACAAACTTAATGGGGAGCATCACCTTGCGCTGGTAAAGGGAGACCTTGGCAGTGGCGAGGATATCTTAGTACGCGTGCACTCTGAGTGTCTTACCGGAGATGCCTTTGGGTCGTTGCGCTGCGACTGTGGAGACCAATTCAAGGCTGCCATGGCGCAAATAGAAAACGAAGGCAGAGGAGTGTTGCTTTACATGCGACAAGAAGGCCGTGGCATCGGACTTATCAACAAGCTGAAGGCATACGAACTACAAGATGCTGGTATGGACACTGTAGAAGCCAATAGCGCGCTGGGATTTGATGGAGATCTACGCGAGTACTTTGTGGGCGCACAAATACTCAAGGACTTGGGTGTCAAATCATTTAGGTTGCTCACCAATAATCCTGAAAAAATCTATGGATTGCAGGGATTTGGACTTGAAATAACCAACCGGGTGCCCATTGTCACTGAAACGAGCTCTCATGCATGGGGCTATCTCAAGACAAAACAGGATAAAATGGGACACATGCTTGAGATGGACTAAGGGTCTGTGCGCCTGTTAACATGTTTTGCGGTCGTTCGCCGACTCAACATGGCAATCCCTGGCTAGCTCTGCAACAATAGCTTTAGGAGCTTAATTGAGATAATAAGGAGTAAGAATGAAAAAGTATGAAGGCAAGCTCGTTAATAACGATATCCGCATCGGCATAGTTGCAGCACGTTTTAATGAGTTTATCACCAGCAAGCTGCTATCAGGTGCGCTTGATGCGCTCAAGCGCCATGATGTTCACAGCGATGTAGTAGACATAGCTTGGGTGCCTGGTGCATTTGAAATTCCGCTGACGGCCTCAAAGATGGCTAAAACCGGACGCTACGATGCCATAATATGCCTCGGCACGGTAATCAGGGGTGGCACTACCCACTATGACTATGTTTGCAGTGAGGTAACAAAGGGAGTGGCAGCTGTTTCTCTCAGCGAGGGTCTTCCCGTGCTCTTTGGCGTTCTGACCACAGAAAACATCGAACAAGCCATAGAGCGCGCTGGTGCCAAGGCGGGCAACAAGGGCTACGAATGTGCCCTCAGTGCCATAGAGATGGTCAACCTGCTACGCGCAATTGACTCGTAACGTGAGGTAACACACGCTCAAGGATGCACCTGCAACGAGGAGATAACCAATGAATATCAGCATGCAAACAACGACAGCGCCAAAACCTAAACCTCAAGACGAGAGTAAGCTCGGTTTTGGCCAGGTTTTTACCGATCACATGTTTCTCATGAATTACGACGAAGGCGAGGGCTGGCACGATCCGCGCATTGTACCTTATGGCAAGATTGAACTGGATCCAGCTGCCATGTGCCTGCACTATGGACAAGAGGTTTTTGAAGGGCTCAAGGCCTATCGAAGTGCCCAAGGTAAGGTGCTCTTCTTTCGACCTGAACAAAATATGCAGCGCCTTAACAAGTCGTGCGAACGACTTTGCATTCCGATGCTTGATGAGGACTTTGCCTTAGAGGCCATGAAGGCTCTGGTAAACCTCGACCAGGATTGGATACCCCGTGCAGAGGGCACCTCTCTTTATATCCGCCCTTTTGTATTTGCTATTGACCCTGCCGTTGGCGTGCACCCGGGCAAGCATCTGATATTTGCCATCATTCTTTCTCCCGTCGGAGCATATTACCCCGAAGGCATTAACCCAGTGAGAATCCTTGTGGAGACAACGTATGTCCGTGCAGTCAGAGGCGGCATGGGCAATGTTAAGTCAGCTGGCAATTACGCTTCTTCTCTCAAGGCTCAAGGCGAGGCCAGCAAACTGGGCTACTCACAAGTGATGTGGCTTGACGCCATCGAGCGCAAATACATTGAAGAGGTTGGCGCTATGAATGTCTTCTTTGTTGTAGATGGCGAGGTCATCACGCCCGCACTTGAGGGCTCCATCTTGCCTGGCATCACTCGCTTGTCCAGCATTGAGCTGTTGCGCTCCTGGGGCTTAACCGTAACCGAACGCCGTATTTCCATTGATGAGGTTGCCGCGGCAGCTGCCGCCGGCACGCTGGAAGAGGCTTTTGGTACTGGTACAGCCGTAGTGGTTACCCCTATAGGTGAGTTAAAAGTAGGTCAAGAAGATGTTGTTATCAACAACGGCAGGATCGGAGCTGTTACTCAACGCCTCTATGACGAGCTCACTGGCATTCAGTGGGGTCGTACGCCTGATACGTTTGGGTGGGTTACCCCGCTTTAAGACTGCAGAGGATATTGAGTGCGATTTGTTGCAGTAAAATCGGGGGATGATATCACCCTGCTCGCAAAGATGGCAAAGGAGATTTGGCTTGAGTACTGGCCTGATCGCATTGGGCTTGCGCAAACACAGTATATGATTGAAAAATATCAAAGCGCACAGGCGATAACTCAAGCGATTGGAGATGAGGGTTATCTCTATTATATGCTCGCTCATGGCGAGGAGTTCGTTGGGTACACTGGGGTTTGCATTGAGGAAGACTCTCAGAGACTCTTTGTATCAAAGCTCTATTTATATAAAGACCAACGTGGCAAGGGCTACGCTACCAAAACAATTAGACTCCTTGAGCAGCTGTGCAAAGAACATGGTTTGACGGCAATCTACCTGAGCGTTAACAAGTACAATGATCTGGCTATTTGCGCTTATCAAGGCAACGGTTTTGTCATCGTGGATAGCATGGAAACGCCCATTGGCAGTGGTTTTGTGCTAGACGACTACCTCATGGAAAAGCCCCTGCTCAATCAGCAGCGTACATGACTCCTCGACGCCATCGCTATACGACTGCTTTACCCTACACGTTTTCCGGCTTAGTGGGCACGCAATACCAGATAACAGTTAAGCAAGCTGGACCTGCCGTCAGAAACGAATCGACTAACGAGCAAGGTCTTGTCTGACACACGCTCAACAAGCTCATCTATCTCTTCGTCAGTAAAGCTGTGACAGTAGCGATACACACCTTCAAGCTTGTTCCAGTCAAGTAAAAAATCATTGTCTTCCAGCTTATCAAGTCCTAGCTCTTGCAGAGCAACTTCATGTGTCTTGAGCGCCTTTGCCCTGAGGCCAATGTCGTTTAAAAACTGCCAAAAGGTTACAATAATATAGCCTCCTGGACGCACTTGATTTACCAGACAGGAAAGGAGCCTGGCTCGATTCTCCTGTAGCGGCGTATGATGCATAAACCCAAAGCATACAGCCAGATCACACAGAGGTGCGTGGAAATGCTCGTTTAAGTCGAGGTCTTCTAACAGCACATCCAATACGTCCAGCTGCTGATAATGTGCAGTATGACCTTGAGGCACCAGGGGCTCGCAGTTATCAACAGCATAGTACGTCCACGCTGTGTCACTCAAGAGCACATTGCTCAAAAAACGCTGATACCTCATATTACCGCAGGCCAGGTCAAAGACTTGCAGTTTTGATACCCCACAAAGAAGGTTATCCTTAATAAGCTCAAAGCTGGTATGCCATCCCGGCCAGGCAGATTGACGTGTTGAAGAAAAAGAGTCCGAATGCTCCCGGTAAAAAACCGTATTGAGCACACTCAATCGTTGCGCGGTGTCAAAATCCATAAATGCATTCCATATCCTGATACTCCGTACGAATAACTTGTTTTCTATAGTATAGAATACTTACCAGCATGGATGAGATAGTCTTAGATATACTCGAACAGCTTAAAAGCCCCAAGGGACTTGATGACAAGCGCCTGGCGGCGGTTTTCCGCAGGCACAACAAGGTTCTTGAGCGGGGGAGGCGGCAGTACTCAAAAAAGCGTCTTTTGCCGTACTATCTTAAGATTAAAGAAACAGACCCCAAGCTCTGGGTCAGTTGGAACATAGATGAAAATCTAGAGCGTGAGTTTTTAAAAAAGCTCAGGGTTAAGCCACGAAGAACTGCCTCTGGTGTAGCTACTATTACGGTCATCACAAAGCCATGGAGATGCTCGAGCAACTGCCTGTATTGTCCCAATGACCTCAGAATGCCAAAGAGCTATTTGAGTGATGAGCCAGCGTGCCAACGTGCTGAGCGGAATTACTTTGATCCCTACCTGCAAGTATCTGCGCGCTTGCGCACCTTGATTCAGATGGGGCATATTACCGACAAAATCGAAATGATAGTCCTGGGCGGAACCTGGAGCGACTATCCCGAGGGCTACCAGCTCTGGTTTATGACCGAACTGTATAGAGCGCTGAGTGACGCTGGTCAAGACATGAGCAAGCATGCTCGCGAGCGGCGGCGGCTCTACAAGGCTCACGACCTGAGCAATGACGAAGATGAGTTGCGTGAGTTTGTAGAGGTCAAGCAGGGGCTCATCAATCGTGGCCTGCTCAACTACAATCAGGCTGTAGATGAACTCTATGGCAGCCAAAGCGCCTGGGTTCAAGTGTCAAGCCAACAAACTGCAAGCTTTGAAGAACTCAAGTATCAGCAAGACCGTAACGAAACTGCAAAGCATCGCATGGTAGGACTCGTCATTGAAACCCGACCAGACCTCATTTCTGCCACAAGCCTCACCATGCTCAGGCATCTCGGCTGTACCAAGATACAAATGGGAGTACAGAGCCTTAACCCGAGGGTGCTTGAATACAATAACCGAAGCATCAGCGTAGAGAGTATACGTTCTTCCTTTGCGCTTCTTCGCATTTTTGGCTTCAAGATTCACGCTCACTTCATGGTAAATCTATATGGATCTACTGCCAGCCAAGACAAGTTAGACTACGCTCGCTTTGTCAATGACGCAGACTTTATACCCGACGAAGTCAAGTTGTACCCTTGCGCCCTTATTGAAGGAACCCAACTCTGCTTACACTACGCAGACAAGAGCTGGCAGCCTTATAGCGAAGAGGAGCTCGTTGACGTACTGGTTGATAACACCTTGCAAACCCCACCCTTTGTGAGGATTTCTCGGATGATACGAGACTTCTCTGCGCCAGATGTGCTTGCGGGCAACAAAAAAACCAATCTCAGACAACTGGTAGAGCGCACAATAGAACAAAGCAATGAAAAGATAAGGGAGATCAGGTATCGCGAAATCAGTACCACTAGCCTCGAAACAGATAAACTCGAGCTAGAAGTTCTAGATTACACCAGTTCAAATACTAAGGAATACTTTTTGCAATGGGTCACCTCAGATGACCAGATAGCAGGGTTTTTACGTCTATCACTCCCCCTTTTAGGCTTTGTTGCAAAGAACCAAGAATGGCTGCCAGTAACACCACAAGACGCAATGATTAGAGAAGTGCACATCTACGGAAAAGTAGCTGAATTACAATCGATAGGGGAGGGCGCACAGCATACTGGTTTAGGCAAGCAGCTTATTGCCACTGCCTGCAATATCGCTCGGGAGCAAGGATATAAGAGACTCAATGTTATCAGCTCAGTGGGCACGAGAGAGTACTACCGAAGCCTGGGCTTTGAGGACGGCGAGCTTTACCAGCAATTACCTCTCTAATACCCTCAAACGTCTGCCACCCTGCTTAAGCGGAAAAAAGATCGGTGCTCAGATACTTCTCGCCTCTGTCTGGAAGAATAACCACCATGACACCGCTCGAAAGCTTTTCTATCTCCCTCACCGCTGCGAGCATGGCTGCCCCACTTGACATGCCAACAAAAATGCCCTCTTCTTGCACAATGCGCCGTGCCATTTCATAGGCCTCATCGGTATCTATGAGAATGCTGTCGTCTATTTCAGTGATATCATATATCTCTGGAACGATTGCTTCGGCAAGGCTTTTAAGCCCCTGTATGTAGTGACCTAAAACAGGCTGAGCCTCAATAATCCTCACCGAGGGGTTGCGCTCCTTAAGCATCATGCCCACTCCCATCAGCGTGCCCGAGGTGCCCAAGGCAGACACAAAATGTGTAATGCGCCCGTTTGTTTGCTCCCAAATCTCCTCAGCAGTAGTTTTGTAGTGGGCAATCTTATTGTATACATTTGAGAATTGGTTGGGATTGAAGTAAAGTTCGGGATTAGCTTCTACCAGCTCCTTAGTCTTAAGAATTGCGCCATCGGTGCCCAGGTCGGCGGCGGTGAGGATAATCTCTGCTCCAAAGGCCTTAATCATCTTTTGGCGCTCAATTGACACTGCCGAACTCATCACTATCTGCACCCGAAAGCCCTTTACAGCCCCTATCATGGCAAGCGCAATGCCCGTATTGCCAGAAGTAGCCTCTATGATGATTTTTCCCTCATCTAAGATTCCATCAGCTTGCGCCTGCTCCAGCATTTTGAGCGCAATACGATCTTTGATGCTACCGGTAGGGTTAAAGCCCTCTATCTTGGCGTAAAGCTCCACCTGAGGGTTAGGATTAAGGGCATTAATGCGCACCAAGGGCGTATTTCCTATGGTGTCGAGGATGGTGTCAAATATCATAAGTTCGCCTTGTCTCACTTGTAACAACCTGTTTATTATACTCAAGATAGTGCTAAAATTTGATGGTCAGGCAATAGCCGGGTCCATAGTGGACAACAGAGTAATCTGTGGGACTTCCTTAGTTTGAGGAAGTCTTTTTTTTGAGATAGTAATGTGCGCAGGAGGTTAAGCTGGTGCAAAAGCATAAAACAAAAGATGTGAGCATCCAGGAGTCTGTGCCGCCTGAGATAACTACAGATGCACAAACTTGCAATACAGCAGCGCAACAAACGGCCAAGGAAAAGTCTCGTGTTGCCACACTCTCTGTAATATCAAACAGCTGCCTAACCACTTCTAAGCTGATAGTTGGCTTTTTGAGCGGCTCGGTGAGTATTTTTTCTGAGGGCATACATTCGGGAATCGATCTCCTTGCTGCTTGTATCGCACTCTTTGCTGTAAAACAATCCGCCAAACCAGCGGATTCGCGCCACGCCTACGGGCACGGAAAGTTTGAGAACCTGGCTGGCACCATAGAGGCGCTTCTCATCTTCATTGCCGTAGTCTTTATCGTAAACGAGGCAGTACAAAAGATTTTTCATATCATCACTGGCAACAGTGGCGAGGTGGGCGATCTGGCGCTGAGTCTTGGACTCATCGTCATGGGTGGCTCAGCAGTAGTCAATATTGTCGTCTCTACGCTTTTGATGCGTGTAGCAAAAAGAACCGATTCTGTAGCTTTGGAGGCAGATGCTATGCACCTGCGCACCGATGTGTACACCTCTGCAGGCGTATTCTTTGCCCTGCTTATCATTAGGTTTACCGGATGGCATATTTTAGATCCTATTATTGCCCTCTTTGTGGCTGCTTTGATACTTAAGGCTGCCTATGACCTACTTAAGAAGGCCTTCTTTCCACTGGTTGACATCAGTCTGCCAAAGGAGGAAACTCAAATCATTACCGAGGTTCTTGCCCTTCATGATGATAAATTCGTAGAGTTTCATGATTTGCGCACGCGCAAGGCCGGGGCAGATCGACATGTAGATTTGCATCTGGTAGTCCCTAAGTTTATGTCGGTAGCTCAAATGCACGAGGTTTGTGATGAAATCGAGTTCGATATCAGCAAACGGCTTAGGAGCACACATATATTGATTCATGCCGAGCCTTGTAGTATTGACAACAAGCAATGCCCCTATGAAACTGGGTCGAGCGATTCCTGTCAGCACTGCAATAGCCAGCCCCAATCTATGGTTGAGTAATGCTCAACGTAGAAAACTCCATTTTAAGCAGATCAATTTGCAACCACGAGTGCCTGAGACTTAGTGGCCTGCCAACTAAGAGTTTTACCGCCTCTGCGATAGCCAGGCTGGCGACGACCGCAGGCGCAAACGCTGGGTTGCCTGTAGCGCACTTTGCTGTATCTTCATTTACTTCTCCTATGGCACTCTCTCCTGCGTCTTGGGCAGTGCCATAGAGTTCAGATATCAGGCGGTCTTTTGGAAGACAAAGCCCCAGCATGCCGTACCATCCATTTATTGCCGCAAATAACAAAGGGATGCCCAGGGTCTCGGCAGCATGTTCTAGCACCAGTCGCGCTGCAATTGAGTCCAAGGCATCCATTGCTAAATCTGCGTTAGCGAGAAGCTGCTGAGCATTTCCGCCACCAAGACAGACGGTGTGTGCCTCAATACAAACCAAATTGTTGATATGCTCCAGACGCTCTTTGGCAGCCAGCACCTTGTAGCTTCCTATCGTTTGCTCAGTGGCAGTGAGCTGACGGTTGAGATTGGTCTCGTCATGACAATCACCGTCTATAAGGACGAGCCGTCCAATGCCGAGGCGCACTAGCTGCTCAGCCATGTAGCCACCCAAGCCCCCCATGCCAACTATTGCCACACTGGAATTACCAAGAGCTTTTTGCTCGTCGTGGCTAATGGCTGGATAATTCCTGTTGTAGCGTTGCGAAAAGTTACTCTTTTGCATTTCTGACCTCATGATGAGTGTTTACATGCTGACAAAAAGATTATAAGATGGTGCTGCCTTGCCAAAGTGCTACCGTTGCACTTAATTTTACTTGGTAAGACGTTTTGCAACCCAGATTATAGTCTAATAGACTTCTGAGTATCATTAGACAACGTAAACAAGGAGACATGAATGATAAGTTGCATGGGGCACATTCTCGAAGTTGACCTTTCCAGTGGGATGATTACCAAAACAGCAATCCCTGATGAAATCTATGAGCAGCTTCTTTCTGGCAAAGGTTTGGGGGCTTGGTATCTCTATAAAAACATACCAGCAGGTGCAGATCCGCTGGGTCCAGATAATGTATTGGGGTTTGTCAGTGGCGCTTTAACGGGCACCAATGCTCCTATCTGCGGACGCTGGTCAATTGTCACCAAATCTCCTCTCACCGATGGCTGGGGAGATGCAAATTGTGGTGGGAACTTTTCTCCCGCTATCAAAAAGTGCGGTGTGGATGCCATTTTCTTTAAAGGCATAAGTCAAAAGCCTGTGTACCTTTACGTGGATGACGAGGTATGCGAGCTGCGAGATGCGGCCGACTACTGGGGACTAGATGCAATAGAGTCAGAAGCAAAGCTTATCCAAGACAACACAACAGGTAAAAAGCCCAGTGTTGCTGTTATTGGCACGGCAGGGGAGCAACTCTCGCTCATCTCGGGCGTATGCAACGAAGGAGGGCGCATTGCGGCACGCTCTGGCGTTGGAGCAGTCATGGGAAGTAAAAACCTCAAGGCGCTCGTGCTCTTAGGCTCCAAAAAAATTGCGTGTTTTGATAAAAAGACTATGAATGCATTTAACAAGGAGCTTGCTGTTAAGATAAAAAAGGCGTATCCGGCTGGCTTTATGAAGGGCGCAACCTACGGACTGCTCGGCACGGTTTTTGGCAAGTTACCCATCAACATGCCACTTGACGGCTCTATCAACATTGGGCCTTTGAGCAAGTGGGGCTCCTCTGTTAATACCGTCTTAGGAGTTCAAAGCGGCGATGGTCCCGTCAAAAACTGGGCAGGGAGCCCCAAAGATGCCAAGTGGGTCTCAAAAAAATACAATCCGGACAGACTCTTTGATAGAGAGATACAAAAATACAACTGCTATTCGTGCACGCTGGGCTGCGGTGCTGTGGTTAACACCAAGGATCTCTACGATGGAAAATATGAGCACACTCATAAGCCTGAGTACGAGACGGTGGATGCCTTTGGCCCTCTATTGCTTAATGATAATCTGGATTCGGTGCTGCGGATAAATGAGATTACCAATCGGGCGGGCATAGATACTATCTCGGTAGGCAATACGGTGGCTTATGCCATTGAGTGTTATGAAAACGGTTTGATTACCAATCAACAGACGGGAGGCCTCAAGCTTACCTGGGGCAATCATCAAGACATTGTCAAGCTTGTTGAGATGATCATTGCACGAGAAGGCATAGGTGACCTGCTGGCTGACGGTGTAAAAAAGGCCGCTGAGCATTTTGGTCAACAGACGCAACAATACGCCATGCACATAGGGGGGCAGGAGCCTGGTCTCCATGAGCCCCGGCAAGACTTGCAGCTTGCTGTTCACTTCATGACTGATCCAGCGCCAGGCAAACATACCATTGGGTCTGGCATTGCATATGGCAACATGGCACTTTGGGATGTATGCAGCTGGGCTCCTGTAGCCAGACCAGAAAACAAGAAAAAGGCTCGAATGCCCAGCGAGACGCTGGGCAAGGCTTCTGCCGCCACTGCCTGCTATACGATGTTGGTGGACGGAGCAGGCGGCTGCTACTATGGACAGATTATAGGTGCACACAACTGGAAACTGGTTTCTTACCTCAACACTGCAACCGGCTGGAGCAAGACAGGCGATGAATACATAGAAATTGGCAAAAGGATACAAACACTCAGAACCCTCTTTAACGTTAAGCATGGCGTCATGCCAGCAAGCAGGGAGCTTCCCAAAAGGCTTGAAGGCAAGCCCCCTCTCAGAAGTGGGCCGCTCAAGGGTGCCACTATCGACACCAAGGAACAGGCAAAGCTTTACTGGAAAGAAATGGGTTGCGATATGAGCACCGGAGCACCTCTTGATGAGACGGTGGCTCAATTAGGGATACCCGAACTGCTGGGCAGGACATGATTAAAGTTCGCATCTTGCCGCCCCCCGGCTGGAAGGCAAAAAAGCTTGATGAACGTTACTGGCTGGAGCTACCTGATGGAGCAACTTTGGCTGACGCTTTGGCGGCAATAAAAATGCCCAAGCTTGTGGCTAAGGCATTCTTTGTGAGCATTAATGGTGCTCTTGCTCGTCCTGGTGATGAGTTGCTAGATGGCGACTCAGTTGCCTTCTTTCCCATTGTCACCGGAGGCTAGCTGTTGTCAAAAAGCCTGATGCTACGGATACCTTTCATAAGGACTCCTGGCCTTAACACGTTAAGAGCTAAAAGGGCACGGATTTAAACATACTGAGCGCAACGAGCGCGCAACGAGAGCGAGCACCGTTATCGTTTGTGCTAAAGAGCTCGTTATGCTACTATTCGCTATCTGTGTTAACCCTGACTTTGTCAGGAAAGAGTGAGGAAGGCAACCCGTGGCAAATATCAAAAGCCAAAAGAAACGTAATATTACCAACGAGAAGTCTCGTCTGCGCAATAAAGCTGTCAAGAGTGAGCTACGCACACTTACCCGTCAAGTAAAGGATGCCGTAGCCGAAGGCGATAGTGAAAGAGCTCAAACAAGTGCTTCCAAAACGTGCAAGATGCTCGACAAGGCAGCAAGCAAGGGCGTAATCCACAAGCAGCAAGCAGCCAATCGTAAGTCAGGTATCACCAAGCTGGCAAACAGCGTTGAGTAACTAAGTCTTAAGCGTATCATTACGACCAAGCAGCGAGTCGCCACGGCAACTCGCTGCTTTTAATGTATGCCAAGGAACATGCAACTTCGTAGTTACCTCATAGTTGCCTCGCTGTTGCGCTTGTGCGAATCTCTTGCACTCTCAACACGTAAATTGTGTTAGTATACTCATTCGTATTTGAGCGCATTCATAGCTCGGCGGGCCGTTAGCTTAGTTGGTAGAGCAGGGGACTCTTAATCCCAAGGTCCGGGGTTCGAGTCCCCGACGGCCCACCAGACACATACCTGATAGCCCAACGGGCTGTCAGGTATGTGTTTTTTAGTCGGGGGCTCGAACCCGAGAGGGACGAGGGCGTTTAACGGGGCGCCAGTGGCGCGCCGTAGCCTGAGTTCGCGAACGAACGGAGTGAGTGAGCAGGGTGTGGATTTGCGTAGCAAATACACACGAGTCCCCGACGGCCCACCAGACACATACCTGATAGCCCAACGGGCTGTCAGGTATGTGTTTTTAGTCGGGGACTCGAACTGATTTTAACACCAGTTACGCCAACCTATTTGGCTTAATGTGCTATAGTTTTGCGTTGCTGCACAAGGTGGCAGCTATTGTGTCGGGTTGTGGCGCAGTTTGGTAGCGCACTTGACTGGGGGTCAAGGGGTCGCAGGTTCAAATCCTGTCAACCCGACCATTTCGCTTTCTTGCGTGCCCTGCACGCAAGATAATAGCTTAAACTGAAAAGTCTCAACTGATTATTGAGGTGACTTGAGTGATAGGAATAACAAAAGCGGAGCCAGAAGATCTGGAAAAGTTACTTGAGCTTCAGTATAGCGCCTATCAAAGCGAAGCGCAGATATATGATGACTATTCCATCCAACCGCTTACTCAAACTCTGAGCGAGGTTAAGGAGGAATTTCATAAAGGCGTCATTCTTAAGGCTGTGAGCGATGGCATGATAGTTGGCTCTGTGAGGGAGTATGCTGACGGCAACACAGTCCATATTGGTAAGCTTATGGTTCACCCAGACTATCAAGGCAAGGGAACAGGGAGGCGCCTGTTGTCCGCGATAGAGTCAGTGCTTTATCGGAAGCGGTTTGAGCTATTCACGGGATCACAAAGCGAGAGGAACCTGCATCTGTATGAAAGCGCAGGATATACCCGTTTTTACGAGGAAGCCGATAAAGCCGGAGTAATTGACATCTATCTAGAAAAAAACTGTTAAACCTAAAGGAAAACGCTGAGCTAATAGTCTTATTGCCAGCGATTGGATTGAATCGAATAAACGGGAAGGCGCCATCTCAATAGAACCGCTCAAGGTCAAGCGCAGTGCGCAACTCATGGTGAGCCTTTGCAAACCCAGGATTACGATATTGAAGACGCTTCTCCATCCCTTGGGCAAGCTGCATGGCAACCCTCTCAGTTTCCATAGGACTGTATATATGGGCGCTGGTCACAGTAATCAATAAAACACCCAGTGTGGCAAGGCTGTTGCGCTTTGTGGCATCTTGGGTTTGTTCTCTGGGGGCGAGGTGATGTTGTTTGCTGTCATATTCTACTGCTAAGTCATAGTCTGGCCAGTAGAGGTCGCAGCGGTAGGTGTTCTTGCCGGAAACCCGTCGAGCAGTCGAAGCTGGTTTTACTGTTGCGTTGAACTTAGGCTTCAAAAGACCATATCCGCCATGCTTGTACGGGAGAGTTAAGAGCAAAAAGAGCTTGCTCTCCATCGGAGAAGCAGAGTTGTTGGCGAGGTAGCGCAGAACGCTTGAAAAACGTCTCTGCGCAAAAGTACCTTCCGTTTGTGATAAGAAGGAAGCAAGCCTTTCTACGCTGGACAAGCAGGGACGATTGAACAGGCGCTTTAGCATAGTCTCGGGGCTGCCGTAGTTGATGTTGGGGACAGAAACAGCGTAAGAGCCACAGAGCTCGAGGCCCAACTCCAGGAGATTTGGCAAGCTTAGCACGCGGCTCATCTGGAAGAAGCACAACTCCGGAGAGCTCACCATCAACCCTCCACCAACATCGACCACCGCACCCGGCGGGACCTGTCCGCTATGCAGATGCGGCCTCACCCCAACTGGCCACTTCCTCCCACCAGGCTTGCTCACTGCTACATCTAGAGGTCTCGAAAGCCCTAAGTCCCTTAGCTGGCGAATTCTAACAGCAGGGGGAAGCCTTTCCGGGAGAGCCTGCAGTTGTTGTGCGCGCCCTTCAAGAGCTAGCCGCGCATCGCAGATCCTCCAGTACTCAAGCGCCGATTTATGTGAAAGTAGTATCTCCATGAGGGTATTCTAACAGAGATGCTACAAATTCACGATTTTGCTAGGATGCTACAATGCAACCATTTGTGCACTATTGCTAAGCCGCTGGTAGATGACCAGTGCTCTTGACGAGTAAAAGAGTAGCCAGAAGCAGTGAAGTGCAAAATACCAGCATAATCGTGAATCCGAAACAATCATGTGCAATGACTGCCTCAGTGGTGCATTTGCTCGCACCCGCACATTAACTAATGACACAAATCTCATGCAACCTTGTTTTGCCTACCAGCAATTATGTTAATGTCCTTTATGGTCAACCCGACCATCAAGACTATTGAGACTACAGGCCTCAATAGTCTTGATGCTTTGTATTACAGGAATTCATCCGGCAAAGAGTGAGGGTGTTAAGAGGGGGACCAATGACACAGGGAATAGGCAACGGACGTGTTGCGTGCTGAGCTTTGTTATAATTTGTTCTTCAATCAAAACCAATTGCTCAGGCGTAACAAGAAATGCTGAGGTTTACCATGACTGAACTAATCGATTACACAGACGGACCAATAGGGGGCTCACTAGTCGTTACCGACAACGTTATTGCTGACCTCATTGGGTACGCTGCCCTGGAAAGCTACGGTGTGGTGGGAATGGCTGCTCCATCTTTGCAAGATGGATTCGCCAAACTTCTACCGGCTAGAGCGCTCCACAGAGGAGTTGTCATACATAATAATGAAGAAGGTATCAGCGCCAGTCTCTACGTTGTCATTGAATACGGTATGAATCTCTCTACTGTTTCAAATAATCTAGCCGACAGAGTGCGCTTTGTTCTTGAAGTCTACGCTGGACTCAAGGTAAAAGACGTTTTGGTATACGTACAAGGCATTCGCACCTCGCCACGAGGCTAGCTGAGCCATTTTTGGGACTTGCAAATTATTACCCCCCTTTTTTTGAAGAGAGCAAGCCTCCCACTGTCGATAAGGAATTATATACATGAATAAGCTTTCACCACAACATTTCATACAGGCTATCTGTGCCGCTGGACAGGCGCTGGGCGATAAAAAAGAAGACATCAATCGCCTTAATGTCTTTCCGGTGCCAGATGGCGACACAGGCACCAATATGTCCCTCACCATTGACACGGTTATAGACGAGCTTTCCAAGCTCACCAAAGATGCCAACAAGACAGATATTTTTAGAGCGGTCACTCATGGCTCGCTCATGGGAGCACGCGGTAATTCAGGAGTAATCACCTCACAGATACTCCGTGGCATCTGTGAAGGTCTTAAGGATGCTGAGGGCTTTAGTGCTGAGGTTGTCTCAGCAGCAGCTGATAGAAGCGTAGAGGTGGCTTTTAATGCAGTGCGAAAGCCTGTTGAGGGCACCATACTCACCGTGCTCAAGGATAGCGCAGCTGCAGCAGCAAAAGCTGTAGAGGAAGGTGTTGATGGGCTGCAATGCCTACAGGCCGTTGCAACAGAGGCTTTGGCATCAGTGCGACGCACTCCCGACTTGCTGCCGGTGCTCAAAGAAAACAACGTTGTAGACGCTGGCGGCTACGGCTTGGCCATACTGCTGGAAGTTTTTAGCGCTTCATTGAGTGGCGAGGAGATGGTGCAGCCAACCATTGTGCACTATTCTGCATCGGATACTACGGTTGCCATCGAACAAATTAACGACTGGGAGGACAGCGCCTACCTTTACTGCACCGAGTTTCTCTTTTATTGCGAGAGCCTTGATGAAGAGAGTGCCCTGAATTTTCTGGAAAGCGTTGGAGACTGCGAGCTCTTGGTAGGTTCTGCCCCGCACTTCAAAGTGCACGTACACACCAATGAGCCGGGCACCGTGCTCTCTTATATGACCGAGCGCGGACAGGTTTCTGAGGTACATATCCACAATATGCAGCTGCAAAGTAGCGCGAGGGAGCAAGGTGTGACTGGCGGGCTCACAGGCCAGTCATCAATCATGAAGCCTCAAAGTAACGACAATAGTGCTCACGTTTCGCCCAAGGAAATTGGATATATTGCGGTAGCCTCAGGCCCAGGAATAGTTCGCATACTCGAGTCGCAAGATGTAGACTATGTGGTTCACGGCGGTCAGACCATGAACCCCTCAACAAAAGACTTCATTGATGCCATAGATGCCGTAAACGCCAAGTCGGTGATACTGTTTCCCAATAACAAAAACATCATTTTGGCGGCCAATGCTGCCGTAGACAATGCCAGCAAACCAGCTGCTGTTGTTCCCACTACCAGCATTCCTCAGTCCTTTTCTGCCCTGTTTGTGGCAAATCAGGAGGCAAGCCTGGACGAGAATGTAGAATGCATGATTGAAGCGATTGACCAAGTAAAAACTGCCGAAGTTACCACTGCCATCAAAAAGGCAAAGGCTGCAAACGGCGATCCGATTGCTGCTGGCGACATTATCGGCATCACAGAGAAGGGTATCACTTCGGTTGGCAAAGAGGTTGCTGAGGTTGCCCTGGAGCTGGTAGGGCTTATTGCAGAAGATGCTGATGTTTTGACCATCTTAGCCGGAGTGGACTTTAGCAATGAGCAGCTTGATGCATTAAACGAGCGTATCAACGTTGAGTGGCCCGACTTAGAGACCGACTGCCAGCGAGGCGATCAGCCACTCTACCCGCTCATACTAGCAGCGGAGTAATAGCGGGGCGGCCATGCCAACGCGCGCTGTACAGACTGGTTTACTTGATACCGATGTCTCAGCCGTGCGCTTTGCTCACGGAAAACGCCTACTGGGCCTACATGAGCTTGGCATTCTGAGCATACGTGACCTCTTGACGCATTACCCCTTCAGGTACGATGACTTTTCAAAGGTGGTCAAAGTTGTCAATCTACCTCTCGGCCAAAAGAACGCTGTTCTTGGCACCATTCATGAGGCAAAGGGCAGACGCACTGCAAAGGGTGGATTTTTATACGAAATTGCAATAACAGATGGTACAGGCGTGCTTAAAGCTGTCTGGTTCAATCAAAAGTGGCTGGCGGATACGCTCACAGTGGGCAAGACAATCATGCTGCTGGGCAAGGTAGAGCACCATAGTGGCTATGCCCGCATGACCTCCCCCTTGCACACTCTGGTTACTTCTGAGCCGACGAGCATGCCTTCGCAAGATCATGATAAGGATATTTTGAGCGTTGACTCAGGCCCTAATCCTGTAGGCATTGCACCGGTATACCGTGCCAATGGTAAGGTGAGTTCTAACTGGATCAAACGTATCGTGCTTGAATCTCGCAAGCTAATCCTTGAGCCTTTGGATCCGTTGCCTCCTGCCGTTCGCATCAAGCACAATCTGGTAAGCAGGCAGATAGCCTGGCAAAACATTCACACCCCCTCTGTTCAGGAGGATTACGAGCTGGCTCATCGGCGGCTTGCGTACGAGCAGGTTTTCTTTGCTCAACTAAGCTTTGCTTTTGAGGATGTCCAGTCACAACAAGGGCTTTGTGCTTATACCCATACAAACTGCGAAGGCTTCAATACAGAGCTAGCTGCCCTCCTGCCCTTTGAACTCACTGATTCTCAGCAAAGAGCCATCAATGACCTTTACACTGACATGGCAAGCCCCAAGCGCATGAACAGGCTGCTTTTAGGCGATGTGGGATCAGGCAAAACAGTGGTTGCCTTACATGCCCTTCTTGCTGTGTCTAAAAGCGGTTGGCAAGCAGCCATGATGGCACCAACTGAGGTGCTCGCTCAGCAGTATGCATCCAGCCTGGGGCCTATATTGGATGCCTTAGGCGTGAGCTGGACAATGCTTACTTCAGCTCTGAGCGCCAAGGATCGCAAGGAGGCTTACGCTGGACTTGCGACTGGGGATATTAGCATTGCGCTGGGAACTCATGCACTCATCGAACCCGAGGTAACATTTAAGACCCTCTCACTCATAGTGATAGATGAGCAGCATCGATTTGGTGTTGAGCATCGACATAGGCTTATTGCCAAAAGCCCCGCGGCAGATTTTTTCAGTATGACTGCTACACCCATCCCCCGATCTCTTGCGTTGGTGCTCTACGGCAGTGTGCAGGCAAGCTACCTGGCACATCGCCCAAGCAAGGCTGCTACTCACACCTATTTCTTAGACAGCGCGCTTGCCTACAAGGCCTATGAAGCCGTTCGCAAGGCCATTAGAAGGGGAGAGCAGGCATTTATCGTTTGTCCCTTTATCTCGGCTCAGCCGCCTGGCGACGATGAGGATGTACTCTATCTTGACGATC
Organism: Coriobacteriia bacterium; assembly: GCA_009784945.1. GTDB lineage: Bacteria > Actinomycetota > Coriobacteriia > Coriobacteriales > UBA8131 > WQXH01. Next base: position 90,227 of record WQXH01000001.1, read on the forward strand.
TGGAGCATTTTTCTGATGAACCCTATATTACTGCCGCTGAAACAGAACTCTTGCACCTGAGGTCAAAGGTGTTTCCGGAGTATCGTATCGAGCTTCTCACCTCTCGCGTCAAAAGCGAAGACAAGAAGCGTATTATGAGCGACTTTAAACTGGGAGTTGTAAACATTCTCGTTTCTACCACAGTCATCGAGGTAGGAGTTGACGTGCCAAATGCCACCACGATGATTATTCTTGACGCCAATAGGTTTGGCCTGGCACAGCTTCACCAGTTGAGGGGGCGGGTTGGACGCGGCACAAAGGACTCTCAGGTGTTCTTAGTGGCTCCTAAACCGGGCGAGAGCGCACGCAGACGACTTCGCACCTTAGAAAAAGTCTCCGATGGCTTTAAGCTTGCTGAAGTAGATTTGGGAGAACGTCGAGAGGGCGACATTGCTGGAACTCGCCAACACGGAGCAGGCTCTCTCAGCCTTGTCAATGTCATACGTGACAGTGCGCTAATCGAGGCTGCTCATGGCGACGTTGTGCAGTTGCTCGAAGAAGACCCAGCGCTCACTCTATCCAAGCATCTCCACCTACGCCAGGAGCTGTTTCGTATGCAGGGAGCCGGTACCAACTAATATGCGTATCATTGCTGGCATACACAAAGGAAGAAGGATACAGGCCGTTGACAGCATGGGCACTCGTCCTACCACAGACCGCGTACGAGAGGCTTGGGCGTCAACACTGAGCTGCCTTGCTCCTCATGGCAGGGTATCGGGCTTAAGCGTACTGGATGCGTTTGCTGGCAGCGGTGCCCTGGGGCTGGAGTTGCTTTCTCGCGGGGCAAGGAGCTGCCTTTTTCTCGAGAACAATAGCAAGGCGTTTGCAGCGCTTAAAGCTAATATTGCTGCTTTAGGCTATGGTAGCAGGGAGGCCTCGTGCAAAATGGTAGACTGCCTGGCTCCACAGTTGCTCAACACTCAAATGTGCGAAAGTCCCTTTGATCTCATAGTGCTCGACCCTCCCTATGCTTTGTCGCAAGAAAGAATAGGGGAGTTCTTGGGCAACCTGGCCAGGGCTGGACTTTTGAGCACACAGAGTGTTATCAGTTACGAGCATGCGCACACTGTTTCATCTGTATCAGACTTCGGGAAGACAGAAGCAAAGGACGACACTCTTGACAATCTCACCCTTGGAAAAGAGCGTAATCCACTGCGCCTGAAGTTGGTAAAGAGCAAAAAGTACGGTACGATACAGATTGATTACTACATGGTTCTTAAAGTACACGAATTAGACAGTGAGCCACAACAAAGGAGGAGTAATGACAAAGGCATTAATACCAGGAACCTACGACCCCGTAACCCTCGGACACATTGACGTTATTGAACGCGCGGCCAGGGTGTTTTCTCATGTTATCGTTGCAGTAGCCGCCTCTCCACAAAAGGGCGCTGGCCCCTTCTTCAGCCTTGAAGAGCGCACAGGTTTCATCAAAGATGCTATTGCCCACCTCCCCAATGTAGAGGTTCACTCCTTTAGCTCACTTCTGGTAAATTTTGCAGAAGAAATGCATGTTGACACCATCGTCAAAGGCCTGAGGGCTGTTACCGATTTTGAGTGGGAGTTTCAACAGGCCTCTATCAACTTTCAGCTTAACCCCAAGCTGGAGACCATGTTCATTATGGCAAATCCTCGATTTATGTACCTTTCTTCTTCAATGGTTAAGGAAATTGCTGCCATGGGCGGTGATATTTCGCACTGGGTGCCTCCTAAAGTACAGAGAGAGCTTGCCATTCGCTTGGGCTCAGAAGAGCACTGATGGAGTTATGGTGTAACCCCATATACTCTCAACAGTCGCCGTAAAAACATTCTTCTTCCTAACAAAAATACTTTTGAACACTGTGCTACACTATTACGCGGGTCAACGACCCAATAGGATTGGCGATACGCCTAGCTTGGCGGCTGGTTTATCGCGCATTTAAGCTCATTTGAGCTCAAAAAGAAAGGCAAGACATGGCAGAAGGCAAGGTAAAGTGGTTTAACCCAGACAAGGGATACGGATTCATCGCCCGTGATGAAGGAGAGGATCTCTTCGTTCATTATTCCGAGATCCAAGGTGATGGATTTAAAACACTTGAGGAGAATTGTGATGTAGAGTTTGACATCACCACCGGACGTGAGGGTAAGCTCCAAGCAAGTAATGTGCGCTTGGTATAAAATCTCTTTACACACGTGAGAAAAGGCGGTCAGTTGGCCGCCTTTTTAAATGAGTAAGTCACCTGTAAGCTCTGCCTTAAAGGATATGATTGCATCATGCCAAAGCATGTACACACCCTGCTGCTTCATTGTTGCTGTGCGCCGTGCACAACGATACCGCTTGCTGCACTACAAAATGATGACTGGCAAGTCTCGCTCTTCTTTTTTAACCCCAACATTCAACCGCAAGAAGAATATCAGCGTCGTCTTATGTGCGCTCAATCCTTTGGTGCAGAGCGGAACTCAGATGTAGTAGTGGGGGAGTACTGCACTGACAACTGGGAAAAAGAGGTGGGCGCACTGGGCGGCCCTTATCCCCTTATAGAGGGAGAAGACAATTTTTGCCAGATGCTCAAAGCAAAGAAACAACGGTGTAGAGCTTGTTATGACCTCAGGTTTACTGCCTTGGTTGCACACGCAGTAGAGCTTGGTGTTATGCATGTAGACACTACGCTCTCAATCTCTCCCTATCAGTTTAGTGAAGAGATCCAGCTTTCGTTAGAGGGGTGTGCTCGTCAAGCAAAGATACAAAGTCTTGGCAGTAATTGGAGTGCAAGCTATGGCGAGTCCGTTCGTTTGTCACGAACCCTTGGTCTTTATAGACAGAATTACTGCGGTTGCAGATTTTCCAAGGAAGAGGCATTTCTTGAGCGTGAAATGGCCCGGGTAAACAAGGAGAAGCGAGACAAACTGTGATAGGTCTAGAGTGGGTAAGTGCCCCAGCAAGCGTGTGTAACTATGAGAACTGACTCTTTTGACTACGATTTACCAGACGAATTGATAGCTCAAAGTCCGGTAACTCCGCGAGATTCCTGCAGACTCCTGGTGGCACAACGACAGAAGGGGGTCATCAAACATATACAGTTTAAGGAGATACTTGATTATCTGGACCCAGGAGATTTACTCGTGGTCAACAATACCAAGGTCATGCCTGCACGGCTCTTTGGTCATAAAGAAGAAACCGGTTGCAAGGCTGAGGTGCTCCTGCTTCGCAGACTCGAGGAGCTCGACCAGGAGGACTCTGCCTTAGAGCAGCACTGGGAGGCATTAGTAAAACCCGGCCGACGACTTAAACCGGGGTCTACTATTCTTCTGGAAGGTTTTAGCGCCAAGGTGTTGGACTGGGGAGGAGAAAAGAGCAAGGGAAGGCGTGTCGTCAAGCTGCTGTCTGGCGGAAGCAAAACGCTTGAGAAAGCACTGCGTGAAACTGGTTCGCTGCCCCTGCCACCCTACATCAAAGACTACACCGGAGACAGCTCACTGTATCAAACTGTGTATGCTGAGAAGCAAAACTCTGCGGCTGCTCCCACTGCAGGCCTGCATTTTAGTAGCGAGCTGCTTAGCAAAGTAGAGGCCAAGGGTATACATCTTGCCAATATTTGCCTAGAGATAGGACTGGACACCTTTAGAAGGGTTGAAGAAGACTATATTGATAATCATGTTATTCATAGCGAATACTATTCTTTAAGCAACAACGTAGTTGAGGCTGTGCAACTCGCCAAGCAGCGAGGTGCGAGGGTCATTGCCGTGGGCACTACCGTGGTAAGAGCACTTGAAAGCTCTGTGAGTTGTGACGGCACCCTTTTGGCAGCAGATCGCAAACAAACCAGCCTCTACATTACCCCTGGATACCACTTTAAGGTGATTGATGCGCTCGTTACCAATTTTCACACTCCACGCTCCACTCTCTTAATGCTTGTGGCTGCCTTTGGTGGCTATGAAACGATGATGAGTGTTTATCGTCAAGCTCTTGAAGAGCGCTATCGATTCTTATCATTTGGCGATGCCATGTTGATTATTTGAACTGAAAGGTGCGTATGAACCCTCACTTTTGCTTTGAACTAATAGCTACCGATCGCGGCAGCGGGGCACGTGCAGGTGTTTTGCATACCCCACATGGGTCTATTGAAACGCCTATCTTTATGCCCGTAGGTACTCGTGCCAGTGTCAAGGCACTTACGCGATCACAGCTACTGGAATTAGACTCACAGATAATTCTTGGCAATACCTACCACCTCTTTTGCCGCCCAGGTTCTACCATGGTAGAAGAGGCGGGTGGTCTTCATGGATTTATGTCCTGGCCACGTCCTATTTTGACTGACTGCGGTGGGTTTCAGATCTTCAGTCTTAATAACACCATGAAGCTAGATGATGATGGGGTGAGCTTCAAGTCGATAATTGATGGCTCAGACCATCGCTGGACGCCCGAAGACAACATGCGCATTCAACAACAACTGGGTGCCGACATCATCATGCAGTTGGATGTATGTGCCCCTTATCCTGCAGAGCGACCAGAGGTAGAGCTCGCAATGCGCAGGTCGGCCATGTGGGCAAAGCGCTGCCGCATAAGCCACCAAGAGCCCAAGCAGGCCCTCTTTGCCATAGTGCAGGGTGGTATGCATACCGACCTCAGACGCGAGAACATAGAACGGCTTAAAGAAATCGAAGCACAAACCACAAGTTTTGAAGGCTACGCCCTTGGAGGTTACTCGGTTGGTGAGCCACATGAGATTATGCTCGATGGCATAGGCGAGATTGGCGGACTTCTGCCGCACAATCGCCCACGTTACCTGATGGGACTTGGCAACCCAACGAGCATGCTTGCTTCCATAGGCCTGGGTGTTGATATGTTTGATTCAGTGCTCCCTACGCGAACAGCACGCTTGGGTACAGCTTTTTCGAGCGAGGGACGCTTGAACCTCCGCAATGCCCGCTTTGCCCGTGACTACTCGCCTTTGGATGCTCAGTGCACTTGTCAAACCTGCCAGCATCATACACGAGCCTATCTACGACACCTGATTCAGAGCAAGGAGATTACCGGCGCGGTTCTTCTTTCGCTCCATAATATTCACTATCTCCTAGATCTTACACGCAAAGCACGTGCATCCATAATTGATGGTAATTACCGGGATTTTCTAACTTCTTGGTATGATTCGCCAGCTTCTGATGATTATTAGGAGCAAAACCGCTATAATCCACTACGACCTATAATCTATTCGGAGGGGCACTGTGGCTGACAAACGCTTCAAACCTAAGAAAAGACCTTCCAGGGCAAGGAAACATGTACTGTTGCTGGTACTGCTTGGCTTGCTCATGGCAGGCGCGGTCTTTATGTTCTATCCTCCCCAGGAGAAGATACAGCAAGGGCTGGACGTACAAGGCGGGCTGTCCATCATCATGGACGCCACAAAGACAGATGGTAGCATTGTTACCTTAGAAGAAATGGAATCTGCTCGAGAAATCATCGACAGACGTGTTAATTTACTGGGAGCCAGTGAGGCATCGGTACAAACACAGGGAAATAGCCAACTTCTGGTGCAAATACCCGGCAGCATTGATCAAACTCAGGCACTTTCTACCATCGGGCAGACGGGTGTTCTTGAGTTTATTAACCTTGCTGATGTAGAGGAGCAAGATGCCGTGGTTGCCCTCCTCAACTCCTATACCTTGTCGCACGAAGACATCAACAGAATGCTTGCCTTTGACGAGATAGAAGTTGAGCAAATTGGCGAGGAGCTGGTAAATGGACGAGCACCTGCCGGTCTTTACGCACCTCAATCACAGTCCGTGACTATCGACGAAGACTCTACTGACTTTGACTTGGCCGCGGCGCAAGGCCCCACCATCTATAAGCTCCTGGCACTTGAGCCCGGAAGCTATGAGCCCATTTTTACGGGAGCAGACATCAACACAGTGCGCGTTGGCATGGATGGCGAGCTCAGTCTCAATTATGCGGTCAACCTCGAACTCAATTCAACGGCCTCAAGAGCCTTTGGCGAGGTCACTACTGCCCTGGCGCCAACCAAAGGTAAGGTCGCTATCATTTTGGATGGAGTCATTCAGAGCGCTCCTGCTGTTCAAGTTCCCATCACCGATGGCAACGTGTCCATTACCGGTAATTACTCGCTCAGAGATGCCAACTCCTTGAAAACCGTACTGGATTCGGGCTCTCTGCCGGTAGCGCTCTCTGTCATATCCTCTCAAATGGTAGGACCAACACTGGGTCAAGAGGCGCTTGCCCGAGGTATCATGGTAGCTTTGATTGGCTTGATACTGGTGGCGCTCTACCTTGTAGTGTTTTATAGGGGCATTGGTTTTATGACTTCTGCCTCAATCCTGGTATTTGCCGTTCTCTATATGGGAGTGCTGGCATTACTGAGCTACTTTGGACTTTTTGCTCTCTCTCTTGCTGGCATTGCCGGTATCGTATTGGCAATCGGTATGGCGGCAGACTCTTCAATTCTTGTGCTGGAGCGCTTCAAGGAAGAAATCCGCATGGGACGAAGCGTGCGCGCTTCTTCTGTAACTGGTGTCAGGCACGCAATCATCACATCAATTGACGCAGATCTGGTAGCACTCATTTCTGCTCTTACCATCTTTATTGCACCCTTGGGTGCGGTAAGCGGCTTTGGACTGGCGCTTGCCATTGGTGTCGTGTGTGACATCATTGGCATGCTGTTTTTCAAGGCTCCCCTTATTCGCCTCTTGGCACCGCGCATCATCACCAGGCATCCCGGTTTTTGGGGTGTCAAGGAAGATGAGGAGTACGCCGAACAAGCAGGCGAGCTTGTCAGAGAGGAGGGATAATGGTCAGACCATTCAAGAAAGACATCAACTTCCTCTCAAAGAGAAGGATTTTCTTTATCATTTCGCTGGTACTGCTTGTGTTGTCCATAACAGCACTTCTCGTGAGAGGACCCAACCTCGGAATCGAATTTGTTGGCGGCACATCAATCAACTTTACCAGCGCGGGAGACATCACCACCGAAGAAATGCGGAGTGCTTTTACCGATGCTGGCTCCGAGATGCCTTTGGTACAAACCACTGCTAGCGCAGACGGAGAACAAGGTTTTGTAGTGCGCACCTCAGAGGATGATTCTGCTGCTGCCTCTGCACTTGCAGACGAAGTGGCTCTAGCCCTGGGTCTGGAAGATGACAGCTTCCAGGTCATGACCATAGGCCCAAGCTACGGCATGGTTATTGCCAAAAACTCAGCCATTGCCTTTTTGGTTGCCATAGGACTTATTATTCTCTACGTGGCCCTTCGTTTTGAGTACAAGATGGGCCTTGTGGCTGTACTGGGACTGATTCACGTCCTCGTCATCGTCATGGGCATTTACGCCATTACTGGACGAGAGGTGACGCCCAACGTCGTGGCCGCCCTTCTCACCATCATGGGCTATTCGCTCTACGACACGGTTGTCGTTTTCCACCGAATAAAAGATAACAGTGGCACAACCAACCGCCATTCCTTTATGACAGTGGCCAACCATTCCATCAACCAAGTGCTCATGCGCTCTATCAACACCACGACCACCTCTTTGGTGCCCGTGCTTGCCATGCTCTTCTTTGGTGGAGAGACCTTGAAGGACTTTGCCTTTGCCATGGCCTTTGGCCTCGTACTTGGTTCGTGCACGTCTCTCTTTATATCAACACCGATTTACGCGCTGTGGAAGCAACGCGAACCTAAATTCAAGAAGCTCTTCCAGAAGTATGGCGACGGCGTTGGGGTCTTTACCGCAGCAGACAACTTGGGAGATTCTTCAAAGTAACATTGCTGAAGAATTGAGGGGCTGGTAGCAGCTGCCCCTCAATTCTTTACTCTATCTATGCCACTAGCCCTCGTTAACCTGATATGCTCGACATATGAGCCAGGGCTTGTCCTGCTATCTTTTTCTATCATTAGGATAGAATAGGCACATGACTCAAACCATCTATCAAATGGGATTTTTAGGATTTACCTCTGCAGTGCTCACACTTGCTGTGGTAGCCCTTCTTATTTGGGTAATGCTACAGCGTCGCCGTGTGTTTAACCGGGCAATCCAGCTGATGGCACTCGGAGTTTTTTTAGTTGGAGCGGCCTTCTACCTTGTAGGCTATCTCTCTTTAAACCTCGGTCAAGGAGATCTGTTCCTCACGTTGTCTGGACTACTCCGTGCATTATTTTCTGCTGCTGCCATGTTTGCCTTCCAAGACAATGTAGCTGTGCTTGAGCGTGGCTTAAGCCCCTGGTTTACCAATAACACAGCACTGCAGCTGCTCTTTTGGATGACACATCTCCTTGCAGCCGTGGTAACTGCATCTGCCCTTCTGTCAGTTTTTGGCAGGCAGTTCCTCGAGCGCATTTCTTTACACTTCCGCCGCTTTCCCAAACGGTACTATCTATTTGGCAACGCCCAGGAGGTCATTACTCTTGGTCGCAACATCGCCTTGCATGACAATGCACGCATCAGGCCTGATCGCAAGCGCCTCTTGGTGTGCATGGCACCGGTATTTACCGAGGAGCAGGTAGATGCTGTACGTGCCTTTGAGGGCATTGTTATCGAAAGCAACCTGCCTGATCTTGAGGAGCGACTGGAGTCAGCAAGTGCATTTTACCGAGTCTCAAAAAGAGAACAGCGGCACATCATTTTACTGGTTGACGATGACAGTGCCGCGCTTGCGGCTGCAAAGCAACTGGCCGTGAGATTGGAGAAGCTGGATGAGCCGCACTATGTTGAACTTTCTGTAAGAAGTCACAACGAGTGGATGATGCAGGAACTGGACAACTTGAGTGCAAGAACCAGCTTTGCGCTTAACAGTATAGCCCTGCACACCATGGCGGTGCGCAAACTGCTGCTTGAGCATCCACCTTTCAAGTTTTTGCACTTTGAGAAAGCTGTAGCCAATCGTGGTTTACATGCTCTGGTGGTTGGCTTTGGGCAGGTGGGACAAGCGGCAACGCTTGCGTTGGTAGAAAGCGCGCCTTTCTTAGGCGGTCTGCCTCAGATTGACATCGTGGACACTCAAGCAGTGGACAAGCAAGAGCGCTTCTATATTGATTATCCCGCCTTCCGTCCGGGTGCTGTGGTAGAGCCTTTTGCCTCCTGTGAGTTTTATGAGCTCGATGTCACTTCTTCTATATTCTGGCAAAGCTTGCAGTCCAATGAACCACTTGCAAAACACTACGACTATGTGATAGTTGCCTTAGGGCACGACAATCTCAACCTTGATGTTGCCTATCGTATTGTACGTTTGCTTCAACAGGAAACCAGCCGCGAGGCAGACAACGGGGATGCAGGGGGTGCTGATGCCTGCTCAAAGGATCCTTGTCTCACGTCACTCATAGCAGTGCAGCTCTCAAAAAGCAGTATGCTTTCTTTGGCTTCAAAAGATAACCTGGTGGCCTTTGGGCAGCTCGATAGCTTGCTTAACGATGCCTGTATCATCAACGCAAACGTTGACACACTGGCAAAGGCTGTCAACCTTGTACATGCTCAGTCTTTGGCATCGAGTGATGGTTTAAGCACAAGCTCGCTCTGTAGCACTAAACTCTGGGCGCAACTCTCAGGCTTTTTGCGCTCCTCAAACCGCTCTGTGGCAGACTTTATTCCCGCTTATTTGCATCTCGCAGGAACTACCTGCAAAGAGGTGCTTTCTGAAGAAGGCGCCACTTTAACCAAAGATAAAGACCTATTGGAAAACCTTGTGCGCACGGAACATCGCCGCTGGGCTGCTTTCCACTACTCTAAGGGATATCTCCCCATGAGCACTCAGCACATGAGCGCTCGTGCTGCCATCCTCAAGCGAGCTGATAAGAATCTCGCCTCATGTCATAAAGACGAAGAACTGCGCAGTCATGCATGCTTGGTTGCGTATGAAGATCTGTCCTCTGTAAACGTTTGTTACGCCAAGCTCACTGGCGATACGAAGCGAGACTTTTACACAAACAACCTGAGCAATATCATCATGATCCCAAAGTTCCTCCGATTACTTGGTAGTGAGAACAAGGGCTGAAACCATTGTCAAGGGGAGAGGAGTGTTCAGAGCATAAGCGAATCTATCGGTTCTACCATTGGTCGATTCTTACAATTTCTTAACTTGTATGTTGATTATTGGGGTATAATTACTAGCAATTTGTACACTCGGTATTGGCATATTGAGTGTTAAGCAGAGGTATATTGAAGAGTGGGTGTGGGCATTTTGGGTAGCTGACAAGATCCCTGCCTTTTAGCAGCTGACAGTGTGAGAGTATGTATGTACATGCTGTCCATTTGGTTGCAAGGAGCAGCAGGAGAAACTCTCCGCTCCATAGCCATTTTTCTTTAGGCCGTTACACTAAGTACAAACAGAGCAATAAGGTCAAGGGAAAGGTTGTAAGATGAAAGACGCTCACGCATTAACAAAGACAAATGGTATGAGGAAAAAGGTTGCGCGAACAAGGAAATTTCTTTGTTACTCGCTCGCCTTCCTCTTGTCCATCAGCCTGTTACCCGCAATGCCTCTCATGGCATTTGCTGATGAGGCTGAAGCACCCGATATCGAGCTGGTCAACGAGGAGCAGGATTTCTCTTCGGAAGAAGACCTAGATGGGGCATTTAAATCTGATGAGTCAGAAGGTGAAGATGCCGCTGGCACACCTGAACAGGAAGTGCCGTCTAACGATGAGCCAGTGCAGCCCTTCGAGCCGGATTTCAATGATGAAGAGCAGAAAACGCTTCAAGAGCGTGATGCTGCAGATGCCTTAGAGGCTGAAGAAGCTAATGACTTGGAGCTTCTAGACGCAGAGGGCCTAGCTGTTACAGAGCTCAGCTTTGAAGTGTTAATGCAAGCTAATGCTGCCATGATTGAGATTAAGGCTCAAGCAAGCGGACAGCTTACCGTGGCAAACCAATGGGATAGTACCATTGTCGTCTCTCGTAACAACGGCACAGGTACACAGGTTGCTCCATGGGGCAAAACCACTTTCTCTGTGAATAATGGTGACACTATAAGAGTCATAGAGTCCAACCCAGGCGTTACCTTCAGGGACTGGTCAGGCACTAACAATCCCCTCGTTTCAGGTGTAAAGGCTGCTATTGCCGCAATGCCTGCCATGTCTGCCTTCACTACGACCTCAGCGGGCACGGCTGCCGGGCCCAATTTCTTCAATGCCTTCAACTACGAGGGCACTCTTGCTTCTCTTCCGGCTGGATCGCTCAACACCTCTAAAATTACCACTGCTGATAGAAAGTTCTTCGCTAGCTTCAACTATAAGGGTTCTCTCTCCTCCCTTCCAGCAGGCTCATTCAAGACATCTGCAATCACCAAAGCGGGCATGTTCTTTTTTCAAAGCTTTAACGAAAGCGGAGCTTTGAAATCCCTTCCAGCGGGATCCTTTAATCTCTCTGGTCTTACCACCCTTAATGCCTGGAGCTTTTCTTGGTTCAACGCTGAAGGTGCTCTCACTTCTCTCCCAGTAGGGTCATTTGACACCTCAAGACTTACCACTGCTGATGGTCAGGGAGTCTTTTGCTATTTCAATCGCAAAGCCAGGCTCTCTACACTACCAGCTGGATCGTTTAACACATCAAAGGTTACTTCGGTAGGAAATTCCTTTTTTTCCGCGTTTAACTCACAAGGTGGCATTACCTCTCTGCCAGCCGGGTCATTTGATCTTTCAAAAGTCACTAAAATTGGTGAAGAATTTTTGCAGTCCTTTTGCTACTCAAGTCCTATAGCCTCACTTCCAGCTTCTTTTAAGCTGCCTCAAAAGCCAAGTACGGTTGGCGCAAAATATTGTGATAGCATGTTTTCATACTCCTCACTCACTCACGGAAACCGATCTGTCTCGCTATACTTTGCCGCGCCAGCTCGAAGTGCCTTTTTTTACACTCAAATAACACCAGATAGTCCTGCTATGGGTGCAACGGTCAAGGTAAATGGTCAAGCAGCGCCCAAAACCTATACGGTGTCTTACAATGCCAATGGCGGAAGCGGAAGTGTGACTAGTCAAAAGGTAACCAACGGAGCAAGCTTTTCCACCAGAGCAAATGGCTTTACTCGCACTGGATATACCTTTACCGGCTGGAACACCCAAGCCAACGGAAGTGGAACTTCTTGGGCTGCCAGTACTACGCGTACCTATACGGCAACCAGCAATACTACCGTGTATGCGCAGTGGAAAAAATCTACCACCGGTACAAAGCCCAAGGTCACCACAACAACGGCTTCGGTTCACAGCGGCGTTGTAGGCGTTAACTACAAAAAGACGATTGCAGCAAGCGGCACCAAGCCTATAAACTGGACCCGCTCATCAGGAAGTCTGCCCCCAGGACTGAAACTGTCAGGTGCAGGTGTAATCACCGGAAAGCCAACCAAGACAGGCACCTACTCCTTTGTTGTCAAAGCAGCAAACTCTGCTGGCAGTACTACCAAAACCTTTAAAATCACCATAGGCGCAGTAAAGATCACTACAGCCAAAGATTCAGTTCATGCAGGCATTACCGGCATAAGCTACAAAAAGACGCTTGCAGCAAGCGGCGCTAAGCCTATCACTTGGAAGCGTGTTTCAGGAAGCCTACCTCCAGGGCTTAAGCTCTCAAGTGCAGGTGTCATATCAGGTAAACCAACCAAGCAAGGCACCTATACCTTCAAGGTAAGAGCTACCAATAGCCATGGAAATACCGAGAAGACCTTTACCATCAAAGTCAATAACCCAAGCATATCAATAAGCTACCAAACCCACGTACAATCCGTAGGTTGGCAAGCTTTCAAAAAAGATGGTGCCATGAGTGGTACTTCAGGCAAAGCCTTAAGGCTTGAAGGCATCAAGATCAACTTACAAAACAACACGGGAATCTCTGGAGGCATAAGCTATTCCACTCACGTGCAGTCCATCGGCTGGCAAAAGAAGGTAAGCCTCAACACCAACGGCAAAAGCTTAAAAGACGTCAAAGGCCCCATGAGTGGCACCTCAGGAAGAGCCTTAAGGCTTGAAGCCATTACCATAGAACTGACCGGAGACTTAAAGAAGCACTACGACATCTATTACCGAGTGCATGCACAAAAAGTAGGCTGGATGGGCTGGGCAAGAAATGGCCAAGAAGCAGGCACAGCTGGTCATGCCTATAGGCTTGAAGGCATACAGATAGTGTTAGTACCCAAGGTAGGCGGCAAGAAGCCGGGTAATACCTTCAAGGGCATTACCACGCCACCAAGTACAAAAAGCTTTATTAAGAAGTAATGATGATAACAGCTGGCAAGGCAGGAGAAAAGCTCCTGCCTTGCACGTGCAAGTAGGCTCTGCAACATTCGGCTACGCCGAACGCGACAGGGGGGTTTGCCTTAGGCCAAACGCAACAGGATGACAGGAGAGTTTAGCTTTCGTTCAAACGCGATAGGACGACAGGAGGGTTATGAGGAGGCACTCCAGGTTACGAGGAGATCTTCCGAGTAGGCGAGGGCTGAGGGCTGATAGACGATAAGCTTGGGAACCGGTGTCTCACCGATCACAGTTCCATCTGCATCTACGGGAGCAGATAGGGCAAAGTATAGCTCTCCACTAAACCGGGCTTGTGCAGAGAGCTCATGTGCTTCAAAGTTTGAGGAAAGGGTAGTGCCGTCTTCTGATGATCCAACAAAGGTGTCCAGTCGCACGCCAGCAGAAGTTTCGAGCATCCATTGAGTTGAATACAGAGTTGTGGTTGCATCTCGTGTATTTTCAAATTCTACCAAGGTGATATACACTTGCGCACCACTGGCGGTAACTGGGCCAGCCTCCACAGACTTAACGCTTACCTTAAGGCCACTATTGTCGATAGTGGTGCCTGGAGAAAGACTTTTGAGGGAGCTGTTTGAAGCGCTGCCAATGACTTGCGGTAACTCAGGTGTAGCTGGCGAGGAGGGGGAGGTGCTTTCTTCTGGAAGATTGACATTTATGAACCATACAACAAGCGCTGCGACGACAAAGACTACGATAATCCAAAACCAAAATCGTGCAAACACCGGGCTGAGCGAGCGACCACAGAAGGGGCAGTGGTCAACATTGCTCACTACCCTGCTGCCGCATCTAAGACAGTGTATTATGTCTCGTTTCAATGCGGGGGAGATAGGTTTCTGTCTGCTTCGTTGCCTTGGCTTCGGACGACCATCAAATTTGGTTCCGGTATCCGAAAAGCGCCATGAGCCACGTCTGCCAAACCTGGATTTTCTGACCAAGTTCCGCTCCTCGTGTATAGTACTACGCGCAACAGTTTACCTGGAAGCATCAACCAAAGAATTGCCACTCCCGTTACTGCATTATTCTACCGCATACTGCCAATAAATTGCCCGTGCCACGTGAATATATAGTCGATGCTGGCAGTTATAGTTCGTGCGCTCGGACAAGCTCGGGTACAATGGTTGCTTGCTTTATTAGCACAAATACTACCGTCAAAGGATTGACTATGCGCTGGAAGATGAAGTCCTTTTCTGCACAGCTGGTAGAAAAGCTGAGTGTAGAACTGGGGGTTTACCGAATTGTTGCCACAATTCTCGCTTTGCGTGGAGCAACAGATCCATCAAGCGCCCGTCGCTTTCTTAACCCTGCCTTAGAGGAGCTTTGGAGCAACCCAGAAGATATTCCAGGCATGATAGAGGTAGCAAATGGTGTAGAAAACGCCATGCGTACCAATAAACGCATGGTGATATTTGGCGACTACGACGTTGACGGCATTACAGCCTCGGCGCTCATGTATAACGTGTTGCTCTCACTTGGCGTTAGGGCGCAGGTTGTCTTGCCTCTGAGAGCAGGGGAGGGTTACGGTCTCACAGAGGAGGTTTTAGGGCGCATTCTCTCTTTAGATCCCGAGGTAGTGCTCACCGTAGACTGCGGTGTTACGGCCGTAGAGGAAGTCAGTTATCTCAAGGCACGTGGTATTGAGGTCTTTGTAACCGATCACCATGAAGTCTCTGATACTATCAGCCTTCCTGCCCCTGCGGCAAACCCCAAGTTTGACCCAGATAACCCCGCTGTGATTCTCTCAGGTGTGGGTGTGGCGCTCAAACTTGCGGCTTTACTCTGCCATCGTTTTGATAAACCCGAGCTCTGGAAAAGTCAACTTGACCTTGCGGCACTTGGCACCCTCGCAGACTGCATGCTACTTAGTGGCGAAAACAGAGCGATCGTTTCTGCAGGTATCAGGGCCATCAACACTCAACCACGACCTGGCATTTCTGCACTACTCGAAGTCTCTGGTAGCGCTACAAAAAGTATCAATGCGGAGGCTCTTTCTTATGGTCTCATACCACGACTCAACGCTGCCGGACGGGTAAGTGACCCGCTCATATCCTTTAATCTCCTCTGCACCCTGGATCCAGGCAGGGCAATGCAGTTGGCTCAAAAGCTAGAAGGTCTCAATACCGAGCGCAAGGAGATAGAGGCTGCCCTTATGTCCAAGGCGGTAAGACAAATCGAGGCCTTGGAGCCTGGTAGAGCCTCTCTGGTTGTGGGAGGTGAGGATTGGCACGAAGGCGTGCGAGGGATAGTTGCCAGCCGGTTAGCTCGTCAGTACGGAGTACCTGTAGTAGTTTTTTCATTCGAAAACGAGCTGGCGGTTGGCTCTGGCAGAAGCGTGGGCACCGTTAACCTCTACGAAGCGGTGAGCAGGCTTGAAGACCACTGTGTGAGATTTGGTGGTCACGAGGCTGCCATTGGCGCTACCATTAAGAAAAAAGACATTGAAGAGTTTTCCAGGCGCTTAGAAGAGGCTATTAAGGAGAGTCCCACAGAAACGTTTGAATTAGTTGACGAGATTGACTGCACTTTAAGCTTTGAACACCTGAGCTTTGACGCTATTGATGAACTTGAGATTCTTGAACCATTTGGCAATGGCAACCCTGAGCCGCGACTGCTTACCACAGGCCTCATGGTTAGGTCGCCTCGCTATGTCGGAACAGGAGAGAAGCACCTGTCGTTTACTCTCTTCGATGGCACAAGAGAGTTTTCTGCTATTTGGTTTAATGCCACATGTAAGTCAATAGATGAGCTGCCTACGATTGCTGATGTAATCTATCATGTTCGCATCGATAGCTGGCGAGGCAGACGAAAGATAAAACTGCATATTCTTGATCTTTTTGCCGCTGGAGCTGGCTCGCTTAACAGTGAGCGCCCTGCGCTGGACAAACTGAAACAACTGCTCTTACTTGGTAGTAACAGCGACATATATCAAGAAGTGGCACATTGCATTAATGGTCGTGAGGTAACACTGCGTCGTGCTCAGTCTAAGTGTTTAGAGACCCTCGCTCAGGGCACTTCGACCTTGGCAATCATGGCAACTGGTAGGGGCAAGTCGTTGATATTTTATACCTTTGCCGCAACGCAGGCGTTAAGAAAAGGAAAGGCCAGTCTTTTCATTTACCCACTGCGTTCGCTCATTGGAGATCAAGAATACTTCCTTGCTCATGCACTAAAGCAGCTTGGGCTTACCTGTGCCAGCCTTACAGGCGCCACTCCCGAGGCCGAGCGACAAAGAATCTATCAGGCTGTTCAGCAGGGCTCGTTATCTGTGGTGCTCACTACCCCTGAGTTTGTTCTCGCGCATAGCCACAACTCCAGCCTCTGGTCCAACTTCTCCTTTGTGGCGATAGACGAGGCGCACCATATTGCTACTTCAAGCAAGTCGTTTAGGCCAGACTACACACGCCTTGAACGCCTGCGCACCCTTATTCCTGGAGCAGTCATGCTTGGACTTTCTGCTACCTCAGATAAACCTACCACTGATGACATTGTCAAAAGCCTGGGCGTTGAACATATTGTTATTGATACAAGCAAGCGGCCTAATCTCAAGCTTGTTGATCATAGAAATGCAGATTTGCGCGATGAGGAATTGGTAAGTATTGTGGCTGGTAGTTTGCGCACCCTTGTTTATGTTTCCTCGCGCGGTGCCACTATCGAGCTCTGTAAACTACTCAGAAAAAAGCTCGATGGCAAGGCTCAGCGTATAGCCTTTTACAACGCTGCTCTTGAAACAGACGACAGGCGTTCGGTAGAGGAGGCCTTTAGACAAGGCAAGCTCGACTGCCTCGTTGCCACCTCTGCTTTTGGCGAAGGGGTCAACATTGCCGATGTGCGCGATGTTGTGCTCTACGATCTACCTTATAGCATCATTGACTTCAATCAAATGGCCGGAAGAGCCGGTCGAGACGGACTGGAAGCTCATGTACATATATTGGCCAAGCAAGAGGACACTGAACAGCTTCTTACATACCTTGAGCAGCAAGACGATGTACATCAGAGTGCAGAACAGGCCAAAGCAGAGCATGACGAGCGACAAATGAGCGCAAGACAACTAAAATTGTTTTCTGATTGGTTATTTGACGCCAGCCCGCATACGCTGCAGGCTGTCATCCAAAAGCCATTAACGCCGCTTGAGGGTCTTGAGGAGTAAGAGTTTCGTGTACGAGCACCGTGACATAGAAAGAATTGACAGCTTTATCGACCTGGAGCCAGATGACTTTAAAACTGGCATAGGCATTCCAACCGATGCCTCAAGTTCAACCGAGGCCTTTTCTAAACTTGATGATGCGCTGGTGCATATTGACTTTGCTTTGGTGTTAGAGAAGGTATCGTCATATATGAAGGAGCCGGAGCTTGAACAACTCAAGCGTGCATACCATTATGCCAACGACGCCCATGCTGGGCAGACTCGCAAAACCGGCGAGGCTTTTATTACACACCCTGTACAGGTGGCTCTCATTTTGGCAGAGCTGCGCATGGACGTTGACACGCTCACTGCTGCCATACTTCATGATACGGTTGAGGACTCCTCACGCTCACTTGAAGATATAGAGCGAGAGTTTTCTTATGACGTCATGGTGCTTGTAGACGGAGTAACCAAGATAACGCGCATAGAAATCGAGACTTTGGGAGAGCAGCAGGCCAAGAATCTGCGTAAAATGCTGGTGGCCATGAGCCGCGATATACGCGTTATTGTCATCAAACTGGCTGACAGACTACATAACATGCGCACCCTGCAAGCACTTCGCAAGGACAGGCGTATCTTTAAAGCACGCGAGACCATGGAAATCTATGCGCCGCTCGCTCATCGCCTTGGAATCAACTCAATCAAATGGGAGCTCGAAGACCTCTCTTTTTATTACCTGGAGCCTGTACGTTTTGGCCAAATCCAACGTATGGTTTCTGAGTCTCGTGATGGTCGCGAATCCTACCTTCACAGCACTATCGAGCTCCTCGAAGAGGAGTTCATCAAAGATGGTGTTGCGGCACGAATTACCGGTAGGCCCAAGCACCTCTACTCCATCTACCAAAAAGTTGCAGAAAAGGGCAAGGACTTTTCTGATATCTACGACCTTATTGCCCTCAGGGTAATCGTAGAAAGTGTTGCTGAATGCTACGCCTGCCTCGGTGCCGTGCACACACTGTGGAGCCCTATGCCAGGGCGATTTAAAGATTATATCGCCATGCCCAAGTTTAATATGTACCAGAGTCTGCATACGACGGTCATAGGCCCTGCCGCCAGACCTCTGGAAATACAGATTCGCACCAAGGACATGCACTACGCAAGCGAGTTTGGTGTTGCTGCTCACTGGCGGTACAAGAACAGCTCGGGAGAAAGTGCTGATGCCATTTCTGACGAACAGTTGATGTGGCTTCACCAAATGCTCGACTGGGCAGATGACACTACCGACCCCAGCGAGTTTCTCGATGCCTTGCGGCTTGACCTGGAATACTCTGAGGTCTTTGTCTTTACTCCAAAAGGCGAGGTCATCAGTTTGCGTGCCGGCTCAACACCCATAGACTTTGCCTATGCCATTCATACCGAAGTAGGCAATCACTGTATAGGTGCCAAAGTTAACGCTTCCATTGTGCCGTTGAGCTACGAACTGCAAACAGGCGACCGCGTAGAGGTTCTTACACAAAAGGGCTCTGGCCCTTCGCGAGACTGGCTTTCTATCGTCAAGACTCCCTCGGCGCGACAAAAAATCCGCAGTTATTTTTCCAAGGTCACCCGCTCAGATGACATTTTGAGAGGCCGTGAGCTTCTCGCAAAGGAAATGCGTAAGCATGGCCTGGGAATTTCGTCGTTACGCTCCACTCAGGCTCTCTCAAAGGTCTGTAAAGAACTGGGGGTGAGCGTCAGTGACGAGTTGATGGCTCAGATTGGCTCCGGTAAAACAAGCCAACGCATGATAGCCAACAAGCTACTAAAGATCTTGGTAAAGCCAGATCAAGAACATTGGTCTGAAGTTACTAACATTGCTGGTCTTACTAAAACTACGCATGCTGCCATTGCACCAGAAAAGAGGGGCGGACGCAGGTCGCAAAGTGGCGTTTTGGTCAAAGGTTTAGAAGACGTTTTAGTGCGCCTTGCTCAGTGCTGTAATCCTGTTCCAGGAGACAGCATCATCGGCTTTGTTACCCGTGGCAAAGGAGTGAGCGTGCATCGCATCGACTGCCCCAACGCCGACAGCCTTCAAAAAACACCCGAGCGCATCATTGAGGTGAGCTGGAAGCAAGAAGCAAGACAAGAAAACACCTTTAATGTTGAGGTTTTTATCGAAGCATTGGATCGCCTGCGCCTGCTGCAAGACGTTACCATTGCCCTGGTTAATAATGGTGTTAACATCTTAGGCTCCACCACTGTTGTGCACGGCGACGGCATTGTGGACATGCGCTTTCTTTTTGAAGTTGGAAGCACCATGCAAATTCAAAAAATCCTCGGTGATCTGCAAAGTGTAGAAGGCGTCATTGATGCCAAACGAAGCCTGCCGGGTCAAGTTATTAAGAAAAGCAAGGAAAGGAGTCTCTGATGCATATAGAAACCATACCGGTCATGATTGGCGGCAATCGCTTTTTTACTGAGAACTGTTACCTCGCCTCTGCAACTGATGAGAGTGCGTGTGTCATTGCCATTGATCCCGGAGATGAACCAGAAGCAATCTTAGGCCATCTTGGTTCTCGTAGCCTCGCTGCTATAATCATCACGCATGGACACGAAGATCACACTGGAGCCATTCCTCGATTGATTGAGCATACAGGCGCCTCTCTCTATGCCCATGAGGGCGATCTTGAGTGGCTTGACGAGGGCGTTAGTAAGCATGTCACCACCTTGTCTGATGGAGAGCTTCTTGATTTGTGCGATTTGAAGCTACTTGTCATGCATACCCCTGGCCACAGCCAGGGGTCAATATGCCTCTATAGTTCCGAAGACAGCATTTTGATCAGTGGCGACACACTCTTCAAGGGAACCTGCGGAAGAACAGACCTGCCAGGCGGCAATCCATCGAGCATGCACGACACCTTGGCACTACTGTCAGCGCTACCGCCAGAGACAAGGGTCTACCCGGGACATGATGCACCCACCAGCATAGGTGGGGAGCTAGACCGCGGACTTGCAGAATACTAACGCCGGGAGAACCTATGTTTATTGCCGTTGTTCAATTCAATCCCAAGGTAGCGGCGCTGACCGAAAACTGTGAGCGCGCCTTGGCCATGATTGATGAGCTGGCTCTTTTACCCTATCCACCCGACCTGGTAATCTTTCCCGCCCTTGCGCTTTCGGGCGCAGAGCTCGGAGGCCTGGTTACTCACAATGCCTTTGCAGCAGAAGCTTTGGACGTAGCGCGAGTCTTTATGACCAAGGCTTCGCTTCCTACCTTGATAGGCACTGTTCTGCCACGACCTGCCATGGCTAATACCCGTTTTGTATGCGAGGAAGAAATACTCTTTGCTGTCAATGGGCGGGGGAGCGCCCTGGGCTTCATAGACATGAAGTGCAATGCCGAGAGTCAAGACTACGTTGAGAGCATCAGCATCAAACTCAACGGGCTTACCATCACCATCATACTGGACGATTTTATCGATCCGGATGCGCGCTACGCCGACTCCGATGTCATTCTCTCTATGATTGCTCGACCTTATCAAGAAACCAATGGGCTGCTCACTGCCTCAAGCCAGATCGACAGCTTGAGAACTGATGCCATTTCCAACGATGCGTGGGTCGTAGTTGCCAGCCTCTGTGGCGGAGAGGACTCCTTTGTTTACGAAGGTGCCAGCCTCGTGCTGGCTCCCGATGGCACGGTCATTGATTCGGCAGCACCCTTTGAGGAGGCTGTATTTACGGTAAACCTCAGCAGGCAGAGTGAGACTCCTCTTGCCACTGATAAAGACACCCACCATGACATCGACTCAATGGACACCAAAACGCTAGCCAAGAAGCTTTCGCCTGCATTGAGCCGCAAGCATGATAAAAAGCGCATACGACCTCTCTTGCCCTACGAAGCCACCTGGAAGGCACTTGAAGTTGGGTTAAGAGACTACGTGCTCAAAAATGGCTTTGAGGGCGTAGTGCTCGGGCTTTCGGGAGGCATAGACTCTGCAGTAGTAGCAGCTCTTGCCAGCGACGCTTTGGGAAGTTCGTTGGTGCACGCAGTTCTAATGCCCTCGCCTTATACTCAAGAGAGCTCAATGGTAGACTCAAAAGCGCTCGCACAAGCCTTGGGGCTCGAGCTTTTGAGCTTTCCCATAACCGATCTTTACGAAAGCTTCCAAACGCAGGCTGAGTTTAATTTAGGTGACCCAGGTACCGAAAGAGCGCTGCAAAACCTTCAGGCGCGCCTCAGGATGGTCATCTTGATGCACCTATCTAACTCACATGGATGGCTCTTGCTCAACACAAGCAACAAATCCGAGATTGCAGTGGGGTACTCCACCCTGTATGGCGACACTGCCGGTGCCATCTCTCCTTTGGGCGGACTCTATAAAACCGATGTATATGGAGTTGCACACTGGAGAAACAGTCGCGACATGGTTATACCACAAAGTATTCTCGATAAGGAACCCTCTGCAGAGCTCTCTTTTGGGCAGCTGGATAGCGACGTCTTGCCTCCTTATGAATCTTTGGATCAGATACTACGTTTGCACATCGAAGAGAATCTTGGAGTCGATGAGATACTGGAGCTCATCAATGGTTATCCACTTAAAACCTGTGTAGATGCTGCAACCATTGTCGATGTCCTAGACCGCGTAAAAGCTGCGGAGTTCAAACGAAGACAAGAGCCCCCTTCCTTTCAGTTTGATGGTATCAATATCACCGACCACAGAGCCTGGCCTATTACCAATGGTTTCAATGATCATAGTCGAGACATCGTTGTTCCCACAGAGATCATAAACTATCTTGGGCTACTCTACCGCGAAATAGGCCAAGGCGGCTTTAATCTCATGGATAACTGAGTTAGTTGGCCGGGTTTATATGGATCATCGCTCACCTCGTTTTAAGCAAGTAGCTTCAACTGGCCTGCTGCTACTTGCAGCAATAATCTGGGGACTTTGCTTTGTTGCGCAACGATCTGCCATGGAATACATTGGTCCTTTCCTTTTTAATGGCGTCCGACTTATGCTTGCCACTGCTGCCCTCAGCGTAATACTGCTGATTATTCTTGGCATAAGGCGCATGCGCCGGCCTGCTTGCAAGCAACATTCAAATATCAAAGTGAGCTATATCATAAAGGTCAGTCTGCTCTGCGGCATCATTCTTTTTGTTGCGTCTAATACGCAGCAGATAGGTTTGGTCACCGTCACTGCCTCAAAGGCCGCATTCATTACTGCGCTCTATATTGTTCTGGTGCCCGTTGTAGGTCTCTTCCTCAAGCAAAAGACCCGCTGGAACACCTGGGTGAGCGTAGGGGTTGCGGTGGCTGGCCTCTATCTTCTTTGTGTAAGCTCCTCTTTTACCCTGGCACTTGGAGACATCATTTTGATTGTTTGCGCGCTCTTTTGGGCTTTTCATATTTTGGCAGTTGGGCACTATGCACCGCTCATCACACTTTTGCAGCTCTTTGGCATGTGCACCCTTCAGTTTGCCATTGCAGGAATCCTCTCCCTTGTTTGTGCACCCTTGGCTGACCAGAGCTTTGTATCAGCCCCTCTCACCTTTGATGCAGTTACCAAGGTGGCTCCTGAGCTGCTCTACGCAGGATTGCTCTCAACCGGCGGTGCTTTTACCCTCGCCGCCGTTGCGCAGCGGCATGCCAAGCCTACACCGGCTGCCATCGTCATGAGCACCGAGAGCGTCTTTGGCCTCTTAGGAGGCATGTTTTTACTGGGAGAAACAATGTCTGCAAGAGAGGGTGTCGGATGCTTTCTTATGCTGGTGGCAGTGCTGCTCACACAGTGGGAGTTTAAGAGGGCAGCACCCAGCTAGTGCACTGTGCCAGCTAAAAGGCAAGCATCAGAGGTTCGCATCATTGCATCTTGAAATTTTTACACCTTGCCTGTGCTAATATCATAGATATCAAACTCGATCAAAGGAGGCGCCGTGCCACTCATTACAGCCCAGGATGTTCGTATTCCGGCAGACGTACTACCCGAGGCTCACGAACTTTATGTAGAAAACTATCTGGCGGCAACAAGAAGCACCGGAAGACTCATGCTGTTTGCCTGCGACCAGAAATTAGAGCATCTCAATGATGATTTCTTTGGCAAGGGAATTAATCCGGCCGACAATAATCCAGAGCACCTGTTTAGGATTGCCACCAAGGGCGTAGTAGGTGTTATGGCAGCGCAGCGTGGGCTCATAGCTCAGTATGCCAATGATTACCCAGGCATCAACTACCTGGTTAAAATGAACTCCAAGACGCATCTCATCAAGCCATCACAAGACGACCCCTACTCTCCACAGCTCAACTCACTTGATGCAGTTATAGCCATGCGCGAGGCAGGGGTAAACATTGTTGGCCTGGGTTACACTATTTACCTTGGGTCAGAATATGAATCAACCATGCTTGCAGAAGCTGGAGAACTTGTTGCTGAGGCTCATGCCCAAGGCTTCATAGTGGTGCTTTGGATATACCCCCGAGGCAAGGCAGTGGTCGACGAGAAGGATGCCCACCTTATTGCCGGTGCAGCTGGCACAGCCGTGTGCCTTGGCGCTGACTTTGTTAAAGTCAATCCGCCCCAAGCTGCCGACGGCCTCAGCTCTGCGCAGCTGCTTGCTCGTGCCTGTGAGGCATCGGGTAGAACAGGCTTGGTTTGCGCGGGCGGATCTTCAGTAGATGCCTCCTCATTCCTCACCCAGCTTTATGAACAAATCCACATTGGCGGTGCCCAGGGTAATGCTACCGGACGCAACATTCATCAACGCTCACTCGATGAGGCAGTACGCCTCACCAAGGCAATCAGCGCCATTACGCTTGCTGATTATGATCCAGATGAGGCTCTTGACGTGTATGAAGGAAAAGAAAACTTCAGGCTACCACACTACCACTGAGAAGGATGTTTCTTGAAGAAATCAAAGCGTGGAGGAAGTTCCTTGAGAGGATGTCCGCCCTTTTGTAGGTCAGCAGGCGAGAAGAATATGTCGTTTCCGTCTCCTATGAACTTCCAGGAAAAGTACACATCTGCGGACACATCAAAATTGAGCTGCTTGAATATCAGTTCGCAGCCCTGAGGCACAATAGGGTGCATGAGCAGCAGAGCCATACGGAGGAGATAAAAGGCAGAGGCCAGGGTGGTTTTACGTGCCTGCGTGTCTTCTCCTGCATCTTTGATGCTGTCTGACCAATGCTTGTTGGCTCTTCTCAGGTACTCAGAAGCAATCTCAAAGGCAGTGTGCAGCTCGGTCTTGTACATCGCCCATTCATAGGCACGGTAGGTATCTTGAGCGTCGTGCAGCAGCTTCTCGGGAATGTCTGCCAGGGGTAAGAGACCCCCAAAGTTCTTTTGAGCCTCATAGAAGCACGAGCGTGCCAGGCGATTAAAGATATTGGTCAACAGCGCGCTTTCTTTGAGCACAGGATCTGGATCCTTCTTATTGGCGTGTGGGTCTAAAACTTGAGGCCTAAAACTGACGGGCTTCTTGCCAAGACCCAGTGCAATAAAGTGGGCACGCAATTGCTCGGCAGTATAGTGCTCCAGGAGATCATCTGCCATGGGAGGCTTGATATCCGCCGAAGATGACGCCTTTTTGTCAAGAAAGAGCAGATGGTAGTTTGCCACCAGTTTAGTTTGCTGAAGCTGTCCTTCCTGGGCAAAGGCTGAAGGAGTTGAGGCGGTACACGCATTATGGGCTGCCCATAAAGCTGTTTGCGCTATGCCGTAAAAAAAGATATTGTCTTGACCTATGAACTGATACACCGTTGCATCCTTGCTACACCAGTAGTCTTCAAATGACCCCTTGCTTGAACCACGTGCAGATGCGTTGAGTGACTCCACTCCTTCGCCTTTGTTTTTGAGCCAGGCACGTGTAAAGCTCAGAGGCGCCCAGAGCGATTCTGGCCAGCACCATACCGTTAAGCCTTCTATGGACTCTATAACAGGCGCAGAAACGCCCCAGGAGGCGTTTCCAGTGATACGAAAGGGCACCAGCGCCTTGCCAGTTCGAAATCGAATACCGTGCTCACTTAATAGTGCGCGCGCCTTGTCTCGACTGTCAAGGCAGTTAAACTCAAGTTCGAAGGAGGCTTTGCCCTTTTCGGTGGCTCGGTAATGGTGAGTTGGCAGCTTTGACGCAAGAGCCTGGTACGCTTGGAGATGCTCTTGCTTTACATACATCAGGGGTGCAACCAAGAACTCTTCCATGGTGTCAGTTACCACTGATCGAGTAATATCATCGCTTCGTAGATAATCAATGTGTTGTTTGAGTGCCTCGGCCATTTCTGGAAGCTTAAAGTACCAGTTGTTAACTTCACAAAGCTCTGGCGTAGTTTGAGTAACAGTGCTCTTGGGGTTAAGAAGATCCTCTGGTCTATACTGGTGCCCCATATCGCATTCATCAGCGTAGGCGCGCTGACTCTTGCAGCCTTGCACAGGGCAGTAGCCTTCGACCTGTCGCCCATTGAGAAATACTTGTGCCTCGGTATCATAAAACTGGGCAGTAGAGTCCAGATGTAACCATCCGTTTGCGTGCAACCTCGTAATGATTTCTTCGGTGTACTGCTCATGCACCTCTTTGCTCAAACCCAGGCTTGAGCCTTCGTAGATGTCAAGAGAAATATTATAGGCTGCAAGACTTGCGCTTTGCTCGTCATGGTAGTGCAAAACGAAGTCATGCACACTTCCCTGGTAGGCTTCATTTTCTTTAAGCTTGCGATATCCCTCATCTATTGAAGAGCCGTAACAGTCGGTTCCCGAAACAAAGAGTACCTTGTCTTTGCCTATGCGATTTCTTAAAAAGCGTGCATAGCAATCGGCAGGCACAAACACACCGCCAATATGGCCAAAATGCAGGCCTTTGTTTGCATAGGGCATGCCTGCGGTCACCAATGCGCGTTTAGGAAACTCGGGTCTCATAGTAACTGTCCTCCTTCATCTTGATGATTATCGCATAAGCTCTGTCCATTGATATGTTACAATTTTTTGCTGCACATAGCTTTTCTTGCCCGGGTGGTGGAATGGCAGACACGGAGGTCTCAAAAACCTTTGTCGCGAGACGTGTGGGTTCAAATCCCACCCCGGGCACCAAGCATGAACCCAAACACCTCTACACACTGGCCTATTGTGGGCACCAGGTTGTAGCTCTTGCTTCTTTGTAAGGGGTGTAAACCGATAGGGGAGTGGCCTCCATGCACACCATCTTCGTAACTGGTTCTATGGCGTCTGGAAAGCGCTCGGCCTGCCGCCATCTCGCCACCAAGGGTTTTACTCATATCGACTTGGACGAGGTAGCAAAGGAGTTCCTTGCGAGCGAGTCTGTCAAGCACCAATTGGCTTTATCGTATGGAAAGGGCATTTTTGACGATGAGGGAAATATCAACAGTTCCGAACTTGCTGCACGTGCCTTTACGAGCAAAGAGAGTACAGCTGCACTTAATGAAATCATGTGGCCATTGGTAGCTAATCGCCTTGCCAGTTTGTTGTCTTGCGAGGACGGTCTGGATGGTCGCTTTTCTGCTAAGCATGTGGTTGAGATTGCCATGCTTGCCGAGGCTCCTGGATTTTCCCAACTTGCTGACGCAGTCATCGGCATAAGTGCACGAGAAGACATACGGATCAAACGAGCGTTGGCCAGGGGCATGCATCTGGAGGACATTCACAAAAGAATGGCTCTTCAGGCATCTGACAGCGAGCGTGCCGATTGTTGCGATGTGGTGATAGAAAACAATGGCAGTCTTGCCGATTTGCACGCGAGGCTCGATGAATGGTTTCATACGTATAACGTACAACTAGCGGAACATATGTTCTGATATACTGGTAACTATGAAACAACCACTTAAGATAACTCATGAGCATCTGGCGGATAACAAATTTGTTGTACGCTCTCAGTTTGACTTGGCAGGCGACCAGCCTGAAGCCGTTGACGCACTAGCCAAAGGGCTTGCTCGTGGTCTTCGCTATCAAACCCTGCTTGGTGTAACTGGATCCGGTAAAACCTTTACTATGGCCAAAGCAATCGAAAGGGCTCAACGTCCGGCTTTAATCATGGCGCCTAACAAAACCCTGGCTGCTCAGTTAGCGGCCGAGCTCAAGGAGTTCTTTCCAGAAAATGCTGTTTCGTATTTTGTCTCCTACTACGATTATTACCAGCCCGAGGCCTACGTGCCTACCACAGACACCTTCATCGAAAAAGACGCTTCTATTAACGAGGAGGTAGAAAAGCTCAGGCATGCAGCCACCGCCGCACTGCTCTCTCGACGTGATGTTATCGTGGTTGCGAGTGTATCTTGCATCTATGGCATCGGCTCACCCGAAGACTACGCTGGCATGGCGGTGTTTTTAGATAAAAGCCAGTCAACGAGTCGCGATAAACTTATTTATCAGCTCATCGATATCCAGTATGACCGAAACGACTACGAGCTTCTCAGGGGTACCTTTAGAGTGCGGGGAGACACCGTGGATGTGTTTCCACCTTATGGCGATCACCCACTGAGAGTTGAGTTCTTTGGAGATGAAATTGAAAACATCTATGAGGTAGATGGAGTCAGTGGCGAGATTCTCAAAGCCTACAAAACCATACCGGTATGGCCCGCTTCTCACTATGTAACTGCCCGACCTAAAATCGAGAAGGCGCTGTGCACCATAGCTGACGAGAGGGATCTTCGAGTCGCAGACCTCAAGAGTTCTGGCAAGCTCCTTGAGGCACAGCGCCTTGAGCAACGCACCAACTACGACCTTGAGATGCTTGAGACGATGAGCTTTTGCTCTGGCATAGAAAACTACTCACGCCATTTGGACGGACGTGAAGCTGGAGTCCCTTCATTTACTCTCATAGACTACTTTCCCGATGATTTCTTTTGTATCATAGACGAGAGTCATGTAACCGTTCCGCAAATTGGTGGCATGTATGAGGGCGATCGCTCTCGAAAAACTACGTTGGTAGAGCACGGATTCAGGTTGCCGAGCGCCTTGGACAACCGCCCTTTGCGTTTTGACGAATTTGAGCAACGCGTCAAACAATTCGTGTATGTCAGCGCCACTCCGGGCGACTATGAGGAGCGTGTGCAAGAACAACTGGTAGAGCAGATCATCAGGCCCACAGGATTACTCGACCCAGAAATCGAGGTACGACCAGCCAAAAACCAAATTGAAGATATAGTTGATGAGGCCAAAGAGCGTGTGGATAAAAATGAGCGCGTGCTCATCACCACCCTTACCAAGAAGATGGCAGAAGACCTCACCGACTACCTTCTTGACAGGCAGATCAACGCACGCTACATGCACTCTGATATTGGCACGCTCGAAAGAATCGAGATATTACGCGATCTTCGCAAGGGAAGCTTTGATGTCTTGGTGGGCATCAACCTCTTAAGAGAGGGTTTGGATTTGCCCGAGGTAACCCTGGTGGCTATTCTTGATGCCGACAAAGAGGGTTTCTTGCGTAATCGTCGCTCGCTTATACAGACGATTGGCCGAGCTGCTCGCAATGTGTCTGGCAAGGTGCTTATGTATGCAGACAAGTTGACAAAATCCATGGAGGTGGCCATCGATGAAACACAGCGGCGAAGACAACTGCAGATGGAGTTTAATACTGCACGTGGCATACAGCCTCAAACCGTACGTAAGGCCATAAGCGATATCATGGATTATATGGAGCTGGCAGTTGAGGCCACCGAAGAAACTACTGAGGCGGTTGCCAATGAACTGGCAGCACTGGGCAAGAGTGAGGCTGCTCGTATTATCAGCTCTATGGAAGACGAAATGGCAGAAGCAGCCTCAAGCATGGACTTTGAACGTGCTGCTCGCTTGCGTGACCAGGCTGTCAAGCTCCGCGCGGCTCTTGAGGGCACCGATGAGTCAGCAGTTTTGGAAAAACTACGCGAGAGCGCACGCAAGGGCGGCACCTACGGCACGAGAAAATCTCGCGCACGCTCTCGAAAGAAGTAAGCTGTTCTCAAGTTGTCCTCAGTGGTGTATCAGTATGATATCACCGTGGTTCCAGAAGGTATATTGTCGTAAATCCATTTGGCATTTTGTAAGTCGAGTCGCACACAGCCTGCTGAGGCAGGCACTCCCATTCTTCCATCCTTTACCACAAAGGTGCCTTGGTAGTACGAAACAGAGTGAAACAGATAGTCACCATAGAACTGTGTCCACCAATAGCACGAAAAGCCGTTGCCAAAAACGTACCCTCTGCTGCCAACCGAAAAGGTGCCCTTGACCGTGGGTGTTTGAGGGAGTCCCGGCGAGCACACCCAAAAGTACTGATTGACCCAGCCAAGGCTGGTTTTACGGTACACCCCAACCAGACAGTTGCCACTGTCGATGGCAAGAAGCCAATTGGTGGGGCTAAAACGTCCAGCCACTCTGGAATTCATCATAAACTGCGCATGCGTCAGGGGAGGGGCTTCCCAATATGCACCGCTTGTTTGCCCAGGAGCTGGAGACCCTTTAATCACGAGAACCACCTGAAAGGCCTCCATAGCGCTGTTGAGGGTTGTGGTGCCCGAGTTAGAGCCGTTTCGCGCCCAGCCCAGCCAACCCCAGTTAGCCGAGTGTGCTCGATAGTACACATCAAAATACTGGGCCATCTGCCCAGTTAATCGTATCCTGATAGCCTCAACCCGCTTGCCCCCATTGGCTATGCCCGACTCGGTACCATTGCTCACCCAGCCCTGCCAGCCTTGACCTTGGACATATGAATTGTACTGAATTCCACCGCTGACATTTGAGCTTACATTGAGTTTATAAGCTTGCAGCTGCCTTGACTGTTTGGTGGTTCCCACTGTTGCGCGAGCAGACACAGTTGATAGCCAGCCTCTGCCAGCTACGTGAGCCTGAGCACTGAGGGAGGCATCAAGAGAGGGTGGTCCAGCGCTTAAGAATGGCGTGTTATCTCCATGGGGTATGAGCCTTACCTGTATGGCCTCCACTCTGCATGAAAAGCCTACGGTTCCAGCCATGGAACCATCTTGGCCAGAAGTCCAGCCCAGCCAGCCAACGCCCGCTGAGTGAACACGATAAAACACTTCATAATGGCTGGCGAGTTGGCCAGTGAGCCGGATTTGAATGGCTTCAACGCGCAAGGAGCGTCCGGTAGTGCCTGCATCTGCTCCATCCTTTACCCAGGGTTGCCAGCCGATTCCCTGTACGTGTGTACGGTATTCGATAGACCCAGAATGCTCAGGACTGGCGATTCTCAGGCGCAGTGCTTCCATACGCAGTGCACGTCCGGTAGTGCCTGCGGTATCTCCACCCGCTCTCCATCCTTGCCAGCCAATTTTTTGGACATGGGCATGAGCCTCAAGCGTCATAGGGCGCTTGACAAAGGCATTGGTCTCCACTGTTGCGCTGCCAAGAGGTACAAGTTTGATTTCCAAAGCTTCAATCCTGTGGCCATAACCTGAGGTTCCCGCATGTCCTCCATTTGCTGTCCAGCCAAGCCATCCAAACTGTGCCGAGTGCACCCGATATTGCACGTCAAATGCCTGTGCAAGCTCACCGGTAAGCCTCACGTTGAGTATGTCAAATCTGAGCGCCTTGCCTGTAGTGCCAGATAAGGCACCATCCTTGACCCAGTTTTGCCAGCCAGCACCTTGTACATGAGTTCGATACTCTATCGAACCTGTCACATTGCTATTTGCCAATCGGATATTGATTGCTTCTGCTCGCAGTGCACGTCCGGTAGTGCCAGCCTGTTTGCCACCTTTAACCCAGTTTTGCCAGCCAATGCTCTGAACATGAGTCCGGTACTCCAGAGCTGCTGTGGGCGGTTTGGCGCTCTGCACTGCCAGTTCGTCATCAGCCTGCATAAGGTCTATGCTGTACCCTTCATTGGCAGTTTCTTCAAGTTGTCCAGCAGGCTCAGCCTCCTTAGGCTTGGTAACCACCGCCTCACCAGAGACCTCTCGCTTCAATTCATTTGGCTCAACGGCTTCGAGCGCTTCTTCTTGACCCTCTTCTTCTTGAGGCTGGATGGCGTCATCTAAAGAAAGCTCGTCTGCCCACGCAGTCTCAAACTCTACCAGAGGCAGTAGGGTAGCGCATAAAACGACTGATAACAGTGCTTTTGATATCTTTTTCATCATATCTTTTCTCATGCCAATTCTCCTTTTGGCTCATTGTGCAATCTTGCCCTTAATGATGCTCCTCTCATAATAATACAAAACTATTGAAAAAAAGACTTGTGGCAGACCGTGGGTGGCGTATGCACATCCTTTTGTTGCACAAATAATATAGAGCAAATCGCTACAATATACCAAGCGCAATGATGGCCACCAGTAATCAGAAAGTGTGCAGGAGAACCATGAGCAGGCGAGACAAAACTAATTACTACCTTGATATAGCCGAGCAGGTTTCAAACCGCGGTACTTGCATCAGGAGGCATTTTGGTGCAGTCATCGTTAAAGATGATGAAGTTATTTCTACTGGCTATGTGGGTGCGCCCAGAGGGCGACAGAACTGCTCGGATATTGAGTCGTGTTATCGCGAAGAGCGTAAAGTGCCTCGTGGCGAGCGTTATGAGCTTTGTCGTAGCGTTCATGCAGAGGCAAACGCCATAATCAGTGCAGCAAGAAAAGACATGATAGGCAGCTCACTTTACCTGGTAGGCATAGACATGAGCACCAATGAATACGTAGATAGAGCCAACTGTTGCGCCATGTGCAAGAGATTAGCGCTCAACGCAGGCATTGAAACAGTATACGTTCGCGACACCAGGAGTGATTTTCGAGTCATCGAGGTAGCAAGCTGGATAGCTAACGACGATTCGCTCTCAGACGAGCTTGGGTATTAGACAGACGAGCTTGGGTATTAGAAAGCTCCGGAGAAGCAGAACTCACGTTTGCTGCAACATTACTCTACATAACAATTATTATCAGAATTACCCATAGCATATCATGAGCATTAAAAGCGGTATTCATCAATTCGCATACTACCCGTTTTAATATGCAGCGTGTTTTCTTGGTTAAACCAGTTGACACTACTTGACGATGCCCAAGTAAATTTTCCATTCAAATCGAAAATTTACCAGAACAAAAATACTACCACAAAACCACTCGTATCGCTCACCACACATTGAGCGAAAACAACATGTCATACTGCGCAAATTAATTTGACACAACTATATAGTTAACGTATGTGTAACGTGAAAAAAAGCACTAAAAACAGCTATTATCTTATGAAACCCCTGGTAAACCCCTATGTAACGTTGTAACACTGTAACACATATAGGGTAGTAAATGATAATTAATAACACAATAAGTAGTGGAATTTGAGGAAAAACCACCTAAAAAGGCAAATAAAAAGAGTGAAGGACTTCGCGTTACGCGTTACAAACCCCAAAAACAGCCATCTACCAGCACTTTAGCCGTAACACAGCCTGTAACGTGACTACTTTTAACCTTCACTCCACGCACAAACCTGTAACGTAAGAGCCGTTTTTCATGTAACAGCTAATAACATATCTACATAATTTGTAACACAAACAAGCTCAAAATATAACTGCTAACGTAACAAACAATTACAACGCGTCCACCATCTGACAACCCCTTAAAAGACATAAAAGCAACACCCAATACGGTTGATAACGTCCTGCGTTGGAGGTTGCAAAAAGGAAGGAATCACCATGCACACAGTAATAGGCAATTCGCAAGTCCTAGCAATCAAGTCAGCCAGCCACCAGCACGCACTCCTAAAAGAGCACGAAGCCAAACAAATAAAAAGAAAGCTACCACTCAAAAACGGGCAAAAGGTATTAAACCTCATGCACCCGGAAGACCGAAAGCTACAAGCAAGCACACCACTACCGGTATCAGCCTTCGTAGTCAGTGATTGGGCAATCAGCGTACACCCATACGCTAAAAACAACCAAATAATCAAGCTACCAAAACCACGCCGCATGACACCAAAGCAAATGCTAGAAGCAGCACAAGCTGCCGGGCATACAAGGCAAGCGCAAGTAGTAGCGGCTGTAGCAAGATAACCAACTCCCAGCAAGCCCTCCCCTCTTTCTCCAATCGGAGGGGAGCGCTTTGCTATACCCAAAAACATTTTCTATTCGAATCGAAAACTTCGATTTAAAACACACACTCAAAACAAGGAGGGATCCCACCATGGCGCAAATACTAATGCCGCTAAGCTCATACGAACCGTGGAGCGGCGCAAGTGAAACATACAAAACCATAGAAGAAGCTAGCAAGCTAGATGAGTTAGATGAGCTGATAGAAAAGTTGTACCCAAACGGTATTGATGAGACAACGCTAAATGACTTTTTGTGGTTCGATGCTGATTTCATCTTTAAGAGTCTTAAGATTGAAACGGGGCCAACATGATAGTTGATGGAAGAAAGATACTTGACTTAATAAAAAAAGACCCTGATAGCCCGTACCTAGCTGATGACATTGCAACAGGCATAGAGCTTGGTTCTTTTGACATCGCAAGCTGCGAAACCTGTCGATACAAAAACAGGCTATGGGCTGGTGGTTATCAGTGTAAAATCACAGGACAATTCATAACAAGAATTAAATATTGCGGGATGTACGAGTTAGCGCTGACAGACTTGTCAAAGTACAAGCGTCTGGATTAGCAGCTTCACCCTGCCAAGAATTATTTTCTATTCGAATCGAAAAACAAGGAAGGAATCATAATGAGCAACAAGACGAGCAACGAGGAGCTCGGTAAACTGCTTGCGTTTGTTTACCTGGCTGAAAAGGGTATAAACATCATTGAAAAAAGCTGGAGTGATGGAGATTTACAGGTTGACGCAATCATAGAAGAAGACAAAGACCTAGTGTTTATTCAGATAAGAACAAGCTGAATACCTGGTGAATTTCCCAGGACCAGCTTTACTAAAAAGAACCGCGAAGAAGTAGAAAAGGCGGCTATCGCATACCTAATGAGAAATAAAGTAGAGTCAAAAAAGGTGAGGTTTGACATCATCGACATAGCTATCACTGGTGAGCAGCAGTGTTTCCTCAGACACCATCGTGATGCATTTGCTGTGTGAGCAAAATTTATATTCAAGTTGAAAAGGAGGCGTCATGACCTACGTATTGAAAATCGAGTGTGTCGATTGTGGCACAACATTAGATGAAGGAAGTTTCGATTGCCTTGGTGAATTGATAGATTACGCCGAGTGTTCTGACATTCGGCACAGCAAGGACACTCACTGGCTTCATGTTTGTTCTGTTTGTATGGTCAACAGAAGAGTATCTAACACACTCGTGCGTACAGAGAGCCACGGTTGGAGGCGCTATGAAGAGGCGCAGTTCTTGTTATGAGGACAAAGTTAACACTGGTGATAGCTCTGTTTGTACTAACAATATTTGCCATGCCGGTTCTTGCTTGCACTGTTGAACAAATAACCATGCCACCGACCAGGCTTGCCAAACC
Source organism: Coriobacteriia bacterium (assembly GCA_009784945.1). GTDB lineage: Bacteria > Actinomycetota > Coriobacteriia > Coriobacteriales > UBA8131 > WQXH01. The sequence continues at coordinate 124,962 of WQXH01000001.1, forward strand.
GGACTATCAACAACTACTAACAACAATAGGAAGGAGACCGCTATGACAGTTCTAATACACACGGACAAGCCTGAAAGCTGCATTCATTGCACTTTCTATAGTAAGTATGATGAAAAGCTGTTCCGCTGCCACGCTATGCCGAAAAGAGAGGGGTGGTTTGCTCCGCACTTAGAATGTCTTTATTTTTTACCAAGCTGGTGCCCACTTATCGAGGTAAAAGCTGGCACAGTCCATGATGCAATCATGGGCGAGGTTACTGTCTGGGTGGAGGTGGCAGCATCATGAGCATAACTAAGGAACTACGAAACTACGCGATGTCTATCAACAGCCCCGCTTTTCGCAAAACAATAAGTACCACTGCTGACCAGATTGACGAAGCCCACCAAAAAGTATTGGACGCTCAGTGGAGCAAAGCACTGGAAAGCCTCAGAGGCACCTTCGCGGAATCCCACATCGAGCTACCCAAAGACGCTAACGACAATCACATCAAGGCTGGGGACAGGATAAAAACTGGTGACTTTTCTTATACTGCTAACTTCGTTGGTCGTGACGCTGCCGGCAACGGTATCGTTGTAGAGACTGAACGTATGACATGGATGCCAAGCTTCAGCGTAACCCTTGACAAGCACGATTCTCAAGAGGCGATAGACGCAGATGCAGAGTTAGATTGGGTTGACTACCTTGAAAAACACAACCTTGAGGACGTGCCAAGTGGTTGCGTGAAAGTGCAAATGCTCCACCTTCTCCGCCGCCAACGTGAATTGCTGGAGGGTGCTTATGTCGATTACTAAAGAGCTTAGAGAGTGGGGTTGGTGCAATCTTGATGTGATAGATAACAGAAAAAGTAGTCTTGTAGCCATTGCCGACCGCATAGATGAAGCGCATACCAATATGGGAGACAACATTGCTGAGCTAGCGAAGGAAAACGTCATACTATGTGAGGATGCGATGAAGTACCGCAACAAGGCTCTCAAGTACTGCTGCTATCAACGCAAGTGCAATTTCAGAGACATATGCGAGCACCCTGATGGTGAGTGGTGTGAGGATGTCGTTAAGGAGGTAGATAGCGATGTCTGACGTATGCCACTGGACAGAAGAAGAAGATAGCAGCTATTGGGAAACTGATTGCGACCAAGCCTTCACGCTCATTGACGGCAAACCCAGCGACAACCTCATGGTTTACTGCTGCTATTGCGGCAACGAGCTGGAAGAAGTGCCGTACTCAGATATAGACGAAAGCGAGGTAGACAATGAGACCGATTGATAGGGATAGGCTGCTGCGACATGTTGATTCAGAACTGTCAAGCGAGCATGAGGAATCCGAGTGGGACAAAGGGTACAACGATGCGCTTAATAACGTGAGAATGCTCATTGAGTATGGCAACCTCGACCTCGGCACCTGCGAGACGTGTAAACGCGCACAGAAGAGATTTGAACAGAGAGATAGATGCGAACGAACCGACATCTATTGCACAAGCATCAAATACTGCGGCCTATGGGAGGAGCACTAAATCTTATTATTAGAGCGCTGCAAGACGCTCAACTAACTTAATTAAACAAATATTGAAAGGATTTACCATGGAACACAGACGTGTGATAGGTGAGCGCGAGCATGAGATTTTGCGCTCATATGACGTGAGAACGACTTACTCAAAAGTTTTTGCCGAGCTTGATGAAGTGTATGTGAAACGAGAAGAACTCTGGGGCTATGCTGGGTTCGAACACGGCACGATATATAACATCCCGCCGTTTATCAGTGAACTCGAAAAAAACGAGATAATGGAGATTGATGAAGATACACCTAAACGCAGTAACTCGATGTTCGAGGTACGCATGGTTGCAGCTGACAAACTCATTGTTAAACTAGAAACCAAGTCGTACAGACTGAATTTTCACCCAGGTGCGATAATCTCTGCTGCACAAAAGGCTGGCTCAAGTATCGGGAGTGAAAGATCAGGCTCAGTTTGTTGTTTTGGTTACGAAAAGGAGTACGAAGGAACTGCTCTGCAACTCGCTTTTGACCCTCATATAGCCGTCTTGGAGCCTCTTGACAATGAGGGAAGGAAGAAAACAGGCTTTCAAATGCTCTTCTTGGGAACAACAGGGCTTCATGCCTATGGGAACCTTTATAGAGGTAATGGTCACTGTATCGACAGGATGTCCACAGAACTCATAAGAGACATTTCTATGATCGAGCTTTCGGTGAAAGACCCTGATAATCATCTTGATGTTGATGTCGCAACGGCTTTGTGCCGTATCACTAGTATGGCCAACGCTTGGACTGTACACTTGGCTACCTGTCTTCATCAACGCACAGACATCACACCAGGGCAACTTGTCTGCTGTGACGAAGATGTGTTTGACCTAGAGGAGTGGACTCCATTGGCAGGTAGAAACAAGAGTAGCCACTGGGACGAGTATGGAGAGCAAATTGAAAACGAACATGACAGTATATTTATGTGCTATATGGACTCGCGCATTAGTGGTACGGGGAATTGGAAGGCAAAAGAGATTTACAGGCCATTTTCCACTAGAGAAGTTCATGAATTGGTAGAGAAAACGCACTTGTTTTCTAGCTGGAAAAAATGTCCGAACTGTGGCGAAATACTTACGCGAAAAGATAGGGAAGAAGTAAGATACACCATTGGAGAAAGTCTTGGTCTAGAAGGTATTTACTGCTCACTTCAGTGCGCTATAGAGAGTGCTCACTATCACTGCACCAAATCAATGGCAGTGGGCGATGAAACAGTATCGCTTGTGAATGGAAAAATGGTTATAATCCCCGCTGTGGCTGAGAGACGCTGCCGACCGCGCCAAGCTGAAGGTGGTGAGGAAAGTGGACATCAAAGCGCTGCTTAAAATGAGTCAACAAGAAATAAAAGACGCAGCTCTCGGCCTCAACGGAGCCAGAGAAATTGTCGGTTCTACAGGGAAATCATCAGTAATTGTTCAAGGTACAGTTCCATTTGTGCTAATGGCACACATGGATACCTATTACTGCGATGAACCAAAGACAATCATTTACGAGAGAGGGAGATTGTCTGTTCCAAAAAACTCAGTAGCTGGGGTGGGAGGCGACGACCGCTGCGGTTGCTGGACACTTTTTAAAGCCGCTGACTGGGAGCGCTCTCCTACCCTGTTGTTTTGTGAAGATGAAGAGCTTTGTGGAACTGGCTCTTCTCCAGGACTACATTTGCATGATTGGTCTGAGTATAAATGTTTTGTTGAGGTTGATGGCCCTGGATATGGGGTTTTTTACTCCGGAAGCACGTCAAATTCGACTCTCGACAGCTTTATGGAAAATGAGCTTGGCCTAACAAAGCAGCTAACGTCATATAACGATATAGCTGAAATATGCAGACCAGGAAACCCTCCAGGAATAACACTGGGAGCGGCTTACTACAACCAACATGACGCGTCCAGGGAGTGGATTTCTGAATTCGGGCTTGTAGTTCAGCTTGAAGTTCTCAAACAAATGGTTCGTGTAATCGGCCGCCTTGATTGGTCTGTAGTGCCTCAAGTGGCGAAATCACGTTGGAGGACTGGCTCATGTTACAGCGCCTATTCCCACGGCTTAGGACATGAAGGCGAAAGGGTAAAAGGTAAAAAACCAGAGTTGGGTGAGCAAGCTACTGTAAAGATAATCAATGAGCCGACAGAAAAGCACAGCTACGATTACGGAGCCATGGGCGAGTGTGAGCTTGCACCGTCATGCTCTGGCTGCAAGTGGGAAGAAGCATGTGGGTACGATATATATGCGGCGTAACAAATGAATAAGTACTGGTGTTTATTTACTAGTGCGCATATACACGCAGATGGCTAGGTGTTTATGGTATAATATCTACATGGAAGGAGCGACTAACACACTAGGCATCTAGCTTTTATTTATCATTTAAAAACAATAGAAAGGAGCCAAGATGGCGCAAGCAGTAGTGGTACAAGGTGAAACATACGATGAAATAAGAACTCTCCTAAGCTTTATCTCAAATGGGCTTGACTCATACAATGCAGAGGAGGACTTGTGCGACCCAACCAAAGAGCCTGATTACGCTGATAAGTCTGGAACAGACCTATATGACGAGTTGTACGAGGAAGGTAAAGATGAACGATTCAGCACAGCCAAGAATGCAGAAAGAGCATTTATTAAGGTTCTTGATGATCTGAGGTTAAACGTGATTGAAGAAGGTGACGACTACATAACAGTCGAGACAAAAGACATTGAGCCGCTCACTCAACTCGAGCTGCAAGAGCTACTCCAAGCTTCATGGAACTATCGTTCGACAGTTTCCAGGGAATTCCGTTATGATTCACCAAGGCTAAGTTACAAAATACGGAGAGCAGCCGACCAAGTAGATTAGTATCCAATTCTTCGAGCGAGAGGTTTAAAAATGGTAAAAAATATCATAACTGACGAAGACTTTGAACTTCGAGAATTCGCAGAAGCTAACGGGCTAAGAGACGTGGTAATCGCTCGTGACAGAAAGTACGCCACAATTCGACAAACACCAGATGCTAGGAGATTTGTAATCTACATCGGCAGGTCATACCGAGGCTGGTCAAAAGAATACGAAGTTGCTATAAGGAAAGCTAAGGAGCTACTTGCAGTCATGTCTGGTGATAAATATGTCGCCGCGTAAGACAAAACCAATTAAAGGTCAACAAATGACCACGTTTGAGTCAAATCCAGTTAAGCAAAGACTACTTGCTATTCTTAGTTACGATTGGAGGCGACTCCCTTATCGAGTCGCATCGTCATTTGAACACGACATGGCACGTATCTGCTGGACTGACAGCAAAAACTTATATTACGGAACAGGGAACCCAGATGCACCAATTGCCACCGAGCCTCTTGACTGCCTACAAGGGCTCATGACAAAGATGCCTAGGGCGATTTATCGAGGAGACTTGACCTTTTATCCAATAAAGAAAAAGACAGAGCACGGCGCTGTGAAGCTACAACCGCAGCTGCTGGACAACGCTTACTTGGAATTTTTCTACGATATTCTAGCAGGGACTCTTGGAGTCTATGCGGGGATGAGAAAGCCAGAGCTTTGGAGACGTATAGGGAGGTTAACGGGAAGAATAGAAAGCATCGAAGATTTTTATGGTGTTTCAGGAGGTAAGCAACTTGCTGGAATATATCAGATATTCATGGACATGCTCACGCTTAGCCCAGAACTTGCACCAATGGAGGTCTGCTCAGCTGTTGCTATTGGCAACACGCTTTATGGCGGCCTTCTCAGAGAAGAGTTAACGGACAAAATGATTCCAAAGCACATCATACCAAGCACCACATTTAACCTCAAGAAAGCTGAAGCGTTCTTTGACCTGGTTTGCCCAGACGAAGACAGCCGCCACAACCTCATACTAGCGACAGTATATCCATACTACAAAAGAGGTAACGAGAAATTCTTTGTCCTCAAAGGCGCTGGTGGCTCCGGCAAATCAAGCTACATTGAGCACTTTGAATGTTTACTTGGTGACAAGTATTCCGTCACGGACTTTTCTGGTTTGTCCTCTCAAGGTCATGAAAGGTATCAGGCAAACGCACGGCTGCAAAACAAATTGGTGCTACATGCTCCTGAAAGTAAAATGTCTGGCGCCGACAAATTCATGTCTGAGTTAAAGAAACTGGCTACAGGAGATAAGTTCATAGGCAGAACCATTGGTGTCAATGCACATGATTTCATCCCTGATGGTGTTCTTTATGTTGACACCAACGAAAAGGTAGCACTGGACAATAGCGATGCAATACTGAGGAGAAAAGTTGGAATTACCTTCTCAGAGAGAGGTTTTGCCAAGTTTGAGTTCGCTCCTTACTACAAGTGGTTACGATCTGTGACTGGTGCAGCGAGTCTATTTTTATATGCCTACAACTATTACCTTGAAGACTGTGGCGGTATATTTGAATTTAATCAAATCGACCTAAACGACAAAGAAGACTTTCCACCTGTACTTGAAGACGCAACGTATCGTCTCATGGCAAAGTATGATTTGAGGCACGGCGCATACATACATGGAACAGAAGTAAGAGAGGTCGCAAGGTTTGAGAAGACACGCTGGTTTAATTACTACGGCCTTAGCTCAAAGCCGATGCGTTTTGAAGGAGGCATTTCAAGGGTTATTGCTGTCACTGACCATGATGTGTTTAGGACGAGAATGAAAGAAGAGGGACTATGATAGAGCAAATGAAAGGGTTCAGAACGCACAATAAAGTGCCTTGCGAGGAGTGGAGGAGTGGGGCTAACAGAAGCCCTGTCGAACTACTGTTTCACGGCGGTGCTGCTCAGGTCGGAATAGTTCCGGCAGAGCACGGCTGCGTTGTTCTTGATGTTGACGTTAAGGGAGAAGTAGATGGCACAAAGAGTATCTCAAAACTTCCTGAACTACCGAACACCTTACGGTATAAAACAGCGAGTGGAGGCTGGCATGTTTGGTACAAGGTGCCAAGCGACATAGTTATCCCACAAAGAAAGCTGACTGCTGGCGTTGATGTTCGCTATGCGGACGGCTATGTGTGCGTTGGCGCAGACTATGAAGTCCTCAGTAAGCATTACATTGCAACTGCCCCTGGCTTTCTTGTCAGCATGTTGACTTTAGTGAAGCCAAAAAAGGCGTATCCATCAAAACGCACAGCAAGCTCAAGCATGTGCTATAACCTCTCCCCTCTCCCGAAAGGGAACAGAAACAACATGCTTTACTCTTGGGGCTATGGCCTGCTGAATGGAGTTGAAAAAGGGGAATTGTCAATACAGGACTTGTCAGAGTTAGTGCATCTAAGGGGCAGAATATCTGGACTTCCTTATCAGGAATGTCAGACTGTTCTTAGTTCGCTTTTGGCAAGCAGGAAATAGTAATGAAAGAAAGGAGGACTATGACCGAAAGAGTCCCACCATTGGAAGAGAGAGCTTACTGTGTAAAAGCCCTCAAGGAAAAACAAGGAGAAGACGGAAGTTGGAACGTTGGCCCATACCAAACAGGTCTCTACAACGGGCTTGAGCTGGCTGATGCAATTCTGGACGACCGTGACCCTGAGTTTAAAGAGCTTGAAAAGGAGGATTAATGAGGGACTACATCGGCTCTGCTGATGCTTACAACATCTACATTGGAAGCTATGACTCGCTAATCAAATCAAAGCTAGCTGACAGTGGCTATATGAGTGATGAAATGATTCGCGGTATTAGACTCGAAAGAGACATCATAGAGCAGTTTTGTCTCGCAGAAGAGCATGAAGAGGTAGAGCTGCAAGTAAGCATCAAAAGAGATTATTGCAGAGCAACGCTTGATGGCCTGATTCGCAGCGCAAGCCTTGTTATAGAAGCCAAGACATCCAAGTATGATTGTCCTTTAAATCTCATGAAGGATTACCCAAGGTACTATTACCAGGTACAATGGCAACTGTGGCTGCTTGGGTTAGAAGAGAAAGTCGAGCCGTTCGGTGTTCTGCTTTGGTGCAAGTGCCCTCAAATCGACAGTGGCAAAAGCCCTTATGACGAAGAGGGGCACCTTGACATTACCGTAATTAAAATTGCTCCAGATGCAAGTGTCCATGAAGTGTTTGAAAAAAACTCTAGGGAGTTTTGGGTTAAGTGGAGGGAGGCAAAAGTTGGTACCAAAAGAGGCAATTAATCGAAACGGTGAGCGCTACGGCTCGCTGACTGTCATTAAGGCGGTCGGTGGTGGTCGCTCCTTGTTTAAGTGTGATTGTGGAAACGAAAAAGTCATATCGACAAGCGCTGTTGTACTAGGGCGAACACACTCTTGTAGCTGCAAGCAGTACAAAGACAGAGGCACTCACAAAAGGTACCATCACAAGCACTATTCAAGGTGGATTTACTGGCGCAAGGACGGTCTGTTGTGTTCTGAGTGGCAAGAAGACATTGAAGTATTCATTAAGTGGATGGACGACAACGAGCCGGACACATGGCACAGGACTGAGCGTATTGACAAAGAAAAGCCCTATGGGCCTGATAATTTGCTCTTTCGAGCAAAGAAAGTCGATGTTGAAAAAGAGAAGTTAAAAGAAGCCAAGGTAGGAATTGTGTTAATTAGCGACAGTGAGCATCTGTCGTTTGAATCAATGGTAGAAGCTGCAAGGTTTTTGGGCATATCAAAGCAGCGAGTAGAACAACTCACAAAAAAGACTGCTCAGCGATCTGGTGGCTACTATGTTAGGAGGGCAAGTGAAGCTTAGTGAAACGAACAACATAGGAAGGAGTAAAAAATGGCACTAAAAATAAAGGTTATGAAGGCAACTCAAAGGGTGAACGAGGTCGTTATGGGCTCGCCGCTATCTGGCAAGACAACCTACGTGAATAGCCAAGTTGACCTGCCTGAAACACTTTTCATCAGCACCGATGGAAATGCACATGATGGATGCCAGGTCGCAGAAGCAGACAACTGGGACGACTTGATGGATGCGATTAAGTATGGTGTGTCAGGAGGGTCTAAAGGTAGTTTAACAACAATAGTATTAGATCTTCTTGACGATGCAGTCGCGTTTGCCGAACAACGAGCCCAAAAGTCCCTTGGTATGACTGGCAAGGCTGACTCACGTGGTGCCTACGGCAAGTTCACGCTAACTGTTGGTGAGCTGGTAAAAGAACAGGTTTTAAGACCACTTTTGGGCAGCGATAAGCAGGTCTACATCGTCATGCATAGCACTGAGAATGCTGAGGGCGTTGCTGTTCCCTGCTTTGGCTCGTACAGCAGAGACGCAACTGACATTTTGAACTGGGTAAAGGGACGCTGTGGGAAGGTCGTTCGATGCGAAAATCCCATGAGCGGTGTTTATGACGTTATTGTGGAGGCCGAGAGGATCAACAGGGCTGAGGAACCAGCTAAACCACCGATTAAAAGAGCAAGCAAAAAGCAAGCGGCGTAGGAAGGAAAAGACATGGCGCGATATGATGTTATTGAAGGATACATTGAAGATATTTACTTAGGCAAGACTTCTAATGAGACAGAATACCTTGGTATTAAGTTTCACAGTCATGAAGAGACTGAATACCCAGGTTTTAGAGAGATCAAGTGGTTTTTTACACCAAAGGCAAGAGAAATGTCTCAAGACAAAGTTTTGCGCGTTCTCAAGATGGCTGGGCTTGAGCCAACTGGGAGCAAGCCAACAACGCCAAAGACAGCCCTCAAGCTGTTGGCAAGAGAAGAGCTTGTCTACCTGAAAATCCCTATTACCGTACAGCCAAACGAGTACGAAGGCAAGGTAAGATCACAGTTTGACCTTGGCTGGGATAACGATGGCGAGCCTCTTGGTCTCGTGTCGTCTGGCTTTGACAAGTTTGGTGACTTGCTTGCTAAACGAAGAGAGCAGACAGAAAGTGACTCCAAGCCTAATGCCGACCAAAGCGCCAAACCGGAAGTCACTGTTTTCGATGATAGCACACTCGATGTTTACAATGACGAGATTCCTTTTTAAAAGGAGGTTGTCATGCCGAGAACTCGCTCAAGAAAGTGGCAAGAATCTGTCACCTGGAAAGCCTTTGCCGACTACATAAAGATGCGTGATGCCATCAGAACTACTGGAACACTGGCAGAAGTTCATTGTATGTATTGTGGCAGGAGGCACTACAGGGCAGAAAGTCAAGCCGGACACATGATAAGCAGGACTTACGGAAATGCTCTTTACAACCCAAAAGTCGTATTCGCCAGTTGTTCTAACTGCAACTTATATCGTGAGGGTAATCATGTCTCTGGCTACCTTAACCTGGTCGAAATGGTGGGGCCTAAGCAGGCGAGTTCAATTGTCATAGATGCAATGAAGCCGAAGCCTTACACAATGGAAGAACTTGAAGACATCGAGGAGGGCTGCCTTGCCGCCGTAGAGATAATGGAGTCTTATTATGAAGCTCATGCAAGATGATATTGAAGCTCGCCTTGACTATCTTGAAGAAGTAGCAGGACTTGGAGCTAAAGTTGACATGATTACTCAACTTGAAGACTTTGCAACCATCGAGTTGTTCAAGTATGAAGTTCAGCGAAAGGCCGTAGAGGCAGAAGGTGTCTCCACCGGCCTACTCCCAGCTGTTGCAGAAGCGACACGTGCTGAAATCAAGCGCATGGAAAACCTGTTTGACTCCTGCTTTTCGCAAGAGAGAATAAGGCCACAAGCGCTATTTGATGGGTGTTTGAACATAAGAGACAAGGTGGCAAGGCTTACCGACCTCACTGAAGGTCAATTGGTCTTGATTGTTGACGACCTGACTGTCGAGTTCGTTGTAAGAAAGTATGCCAAGGCGATGCTTGAAGGCGACATTGACGACATGCACAAAATTTTAGACCAGTCACTTGGCAAACCACTAGAGCAAAGAGTTACAGAACACAGAGAGCTATCTGTGGTAGCAGGGCTCACGGAGGCTGAACTCCGTGCCCTGCTACCAGCAGGTGAGTCAAGCGTAGAAATGGAGATTGAAATTGAAGACGAGTAAAATCAAAAAGAGGCTTGCCGCTGCGAGTCGCCTTGTCCTGGACAACATAGAAACAATAGAAGAACTAAAGGCACATCCTGTTGTTCTCCCTGCAATTGATGGTGTAAATATTGTCTACCCAAGAACGGTGATTTTTTGGGCAGATGGTTCAGCAACTGTTGTTAAGTGCACAGAAGGAGAAACGTGGGACACAGAAAAGGCCATTATGGCAGCTATGGCTAAGAGAGCATATGGTAACCGTGGCTACAACGACACTGTTCGCCGGGCTATCTCCATGGCCACTGGCAGAAAGGTAAGGAGATAATGTCTCAAGTAATTACCAATAAAGAAGTGGCAGAGACTTTTCAGCAGTATGCCAACCACGTACAAGATGCCATAAACGCTTTCAATCGAGCGGACACACTGCCAGTGTGCAATGTGAGAGCTGAGATTCGAGCAAGAAAAATAGCTGCTGAGATTTTACACCCTATCCAGCAGCTGTTTGCTACGGCTGCTCAAAACTTCGGGTATGAAGCAGCCCTTGAAATCGAACAGCCACAAGACATGGAGCCAATTGACTATGGCCAAAGCTTCTATTAACAAACTTGATGCAGCCGGTGAGCGTCTCGTTCGCATTGAGCTTGCTCGCAGGAATTTCTGGGAGTACTGCAAGTTGCGTATACCAGCAGTCTATAATGAGAAACGACCCTGGCTAAAAGATATGTGCACAACAATGCAACTGTTCTTTGAGCAAGACGAAAAACGTATCTTAGTTTTGAACCTGCCTCCACGTCACTACAAGTCTCTTACTGCTCAACTTTTTACCGAGTGGACTTTCGGACGAGACAGAAATGCACGGGTTATGACTGGCTCATATAATGAAGTCTTGGCTACGAGGTTTTCAAAGAAGACTAGAAACGCAATCCAAACTCCAACAGGGCAAAGCAAGAAGATTCAGTACGGTGACATCTTTCCAGACACCAAGGTCTCAAAAAAGGATGCTGCTGCTGAGTCTTGGGCGCTTGTTGGAGCGAGGGATGCTCCCTCGTACCTGGCCACATCACCAGGCGGAACAGCCGTAGGGATGGGTTGTACGCTAATGATTTTCGATGATATTATCCGTAGCCCAAAAGAAGCTTATTCAGATTCAGTGCTTGAGGACTTGTCAGCCTGGGTGTTTGACACCATGATGTCAAGGCTTGAAGGTGACTGGAAGATCATAGTTGTGATGCAACGTTGGAGCCTCAAGGACATAGCAGGGCAGTTTCTTGCTGAGTATGATTGTATGCATGTTGATTACCCAGCTTACTCAGTTGACAAGGACGGGAAAATGACCTTTCTTTGTCCTGAGCAACTTGACGAAGCATCATGGAGAGCAAAGACAAGGCTCATGTCACCACATGTTGAGCAAGCTATCTACCTTCAAAAGCCTGTTGACATAGCAGGTCGTCTCTACAACGAGTTTAACACCTATCCTGTCAGAGATATAGTCCCTGGCAAAGAGGAGTGCGTCTATTCCGTCACAGACACAGCAGACAAGGGCAAGGATTACCTTTGCTCATACGTATACATACTACGTGACGGGACAGCGTACATACTTGACCACGTTTTATCAGACGCTCAAATGGAGATTACAGAAGTTCAAGTAGCCGAAATGTTTGACAAGTGGGCAGTCAAAATCGCTTTCACCGAGTCAAACAATGGCGGTCGCCTGTTTGCAAGGAATGTGCGTCGCTTAATGAGGAGAAAAGACTGCGTGTTTCTAAGTGAAATGACGACCACCAACAAGGAGGCAAGGATATTGCTAAGCGCTGGCTGGTGTCAGAATTATGTCTGGTTTCCTGAGCCATGGAAGCACTCCTGGTCACCACTGTATGACCAAATAATGAGCTACAACGCAAAAGGCAAAAATGTCCATGACGACGCTGTTGACTGCATGAGTTTTGTGTTTGATAGGTGCACTCAACAAGTTGAAGTAACCCAAACTGACTATGATGGAGACTCTGCATTTGCGTTTTCGAGTTACAGAGAGGACAGTAATCCTTATGGGCAAAAGACGTATCAGACATACTGGAACTGGGCTGAATGAGTTCGAAAGCTTTGTTGAATTGGTGTACTCAAAGTGGAGAGACGAAAACAAGGATAAAGAAGCTCTGCGAAATTACATCTTGAAAGGCTGGGGCACCCCAGATAGAATGGCAATTTGGAGATTGTTTGCCGAGTCTAATTGGTGGAGCGGCTCTGATAGCAGCAGTCAGTAGACCGATTAAAAAAGTCTGCCTCAGTCAGTGAGGCGGACTTTTTTGTCTCAAACCACGAAAGACCACGCAAGCTGCTGCTACCTAATTACACTCACTGAGCAAGGCTGAATAACCCCGTTTTCATGAACTAAAATTACATGATAGCGAGTGTTTCCCATCATGATAGCATGGGTGTCGTTTTCTACAGTTAAAGTAGTGACAGATGCCTTGTCCCAAAGGTCGCTAGTGACTTCAATTTTTAGTGTAAAGTTGGTCTTTGGTGGTGTGATTGCTGGAGAGAACACCCTTTCGGTTCCATCTTCTGTATAGTCAAAATTGCTCCCTAGCTCCCACGCTAAAACATTGTCAACGTATAATTTCGCGCGACGTGGGTACGCTTTGTACCAGTCATTACCAGCTAGCCTGATGGTTGCCGCTTTCGTGCTCTTGTTGTAGGTTAGTGTTGCAGGGATAGAGTCTCTGCCAACCAGAATCGGGCTGCTTTCTGACCAATTACTTGTCCTTGTGCCGCCGCCCCAGCCAGTTCTTGTTGCTCTACAACGAAGTTTGACCAGCCTCCTGCCAACTGGATTTGTCACAGAGCTTGAGGAGGTAAACCCGCTCGAAGTACTGTTTCCAATGCTAGCCCAAGAAGACCAAGTAGAGCCATTATTACTCGAAGTTGAGTATTGGTATTCAAAAGTTGTCGTACCTGTTGGGACTTCTGGGGCACTTGCAAACCCCCACGATGCTTGCGCTTGTACAACATGGTTTGAATTGCCATACGCTACCAGTGCTAGCGTACTTTTTGTAGCACTCAAAGCTGGGAGCGTAGTCGAGTGAGGGCCAGTTTGCACCCATGCACTGTTGCCAGCGGCATTGACAGCCCTGATTCTTATCCACCTTCTCGTATTGGTGGACGCTGCAACTGAGTATGCAGTTGCTGTTCCAGCTAGAGTAGCAGCGCTTGTCCATGATGTTCCATTAGTGGATGTTTCTACAGCAATGGAACTGTATGGTTTGTTTGAGGCACTGGCGTTCCTCGTCCAGGACAAGGCGATGGTGTTACTGTTAAAAGTCCCTGTCCTTACCAAGTTTGATGGCGCATCCGGGGCGAGCATGGTTATTGCTGTTGCAGTGTTGCTTGGGCCTGTGTTTCCATAGCTTGATGGCCCTGTTGCATAGACTCGGTAATAATAAGTGCCAGACGGCGGTGTGTAAGTCAACTCTTTTACAACAGCGCCTTTATAAATGTCAGTGGTTGCAGCAAAGTTACTGGTGGTAGACCTTTGGACTAACACACCTGTTGCATAGGTAGCGTTGTTCGTCCATGCGAGCTTCACGTTTGCGCCACTTATTGCAGCAGTCAGATTGCTTGGGGCCGACGGCTGGGTGTAGTGAACACCACTTGTTGCGCCAGTCACCTCCACGCCGTTATAGCCTGTTGCTGTGTAACGAAACCAAACTCGTGAGTTAGCCGTAAGACTCCTGTTGACAGCAGTGCCGGCAGTAACGCTACCGTGCCGTGTCCAAGTTGAGTTGTTGTACGAATAATAAAGCGCATAGCTTACCCCGTTTGTCACGGCAGGGCAGGTCACGCTCCTTGAGTTGCCAGTGCCACTTACTGTAGGAGCAGGAGGCTTTGCGGCCTCTTTGAGCTTTGGGACAGTGACATTTCTTGTGAATTCAGAAAGCCCCCAAGGAGACCAAAATCGAACTCTCAATGTCAAGGTGTAGTCAGTGTCCTTTTTGAAATAGGCCCTACCAGCAGACAGTTTCTTGACTTGGTTCCAGCCGAAATTAGTTGTGTTTATCCCCGCTGGCTTCCACTCGTTAAGCCAGACTGTGTTTGCAGGAAAGCTACCTGCGCTGTTGTCTGAGATTCCACAGTGCAAGCCCCAGGTGGTTGCTCCGTGAGAAAGTTTGTTTTCAACCCAAGCGGCACCGTCAAAGTCTACACGAGTAGTATATTCTGTGCCTCCGACTGTCAAGTCGTACATACTTGCACACAAGTTGCCATACGTATGCTTTATGTAGTTACCATCACCGTTGTGCACTGCTGCCATGTGACCTCCTAAATAGTTGCCTCAAGCAAAATGTCTCTGGTTAAGTTAACCTCAACTTGCTCTCTGTTGATCTCTATGATTCCATAAGCATTAATGCGACTCGGTACAGGTGGCACGATTGTTACTTGTTCTTCATCATCGCCATCATCGCCATCGCCACCGTCACCGTCGTCACTGCTATCGCCATCATCGCCATCGCCGTCTTCGTCGTCACCATCGTCGCCAGGTCCAGGGTACTCATGCTCGCTTGCATCTTCTGACAAAGGAGGGATGTGGACAGCGAGAGGCATATCCGTCGGCAGATGGTCGTCAGACAGTGGGATGAGCCCATCACCAAATGGCGTGAAAGCAGATGCGCAAAGGATCACATAGTATCCTTCACTTTTCCTTTCAACAGTTACGACTGAAGTGATTGGGTTAACATCATGCCAACCAGCGCCGGCTACCACGACATCTTGGAGCAACCAGCTATCAAGTTGCAGTTGCTGTGGATATCCAGATTCAGTGCTCATGTTTCGGTAGCTGGTTTGAAGTTGCCAGCCTGTTATCAGTCCGAAGTCGCCAGGCTCAGGTCGTATCAGCGTGTTCTCTACTTGTATATCTGATTCGAAGAGAATTACTGTCTGAGTCAGTGAGTGGTTAACACTCTTCAGCTCGAGCGAGAGCCTGATTCCACCACCTGGGTGTTGAGCGAAGTTGTCGTAATAGTTCATGTCAGCTCCTAAAGAGGTTTAAGAAAGACGATAGTTCTCCCAGGAATAGCACTAGGAGTAGGGCTAGAGCTGCTAGCTCCGATAGAAAACACTAAAGGGTTGCCTCCGTCTTGTCTCCTAAGCCCAGCTGCCCCATCGTCAGCAATGTTAGCTCTCAAAGTGTCAACAATATCGTTTGCCCACACATGAGAGGGCACAACAGTTGCAAAGTGTCCGTATGCTGGAAGTACATTAGTAGCACCACCAACTCTAGTGGCTTTAAGACTAGTGTGACCTTCCACTGTCCCTCTCCAGACCACACGAGAGGATTCAATCACACTTCCGTTGTCGTCTCTTGCGTAAGTAATGAAATCAACCTCACTGGGCCATGCCTCAAGAGGACGATCTACAGACATAGTAATCATGGTTCCACTCACTTGTGACTCTCCTGAGATAGCCACTTCTCTTGCTTCATCAGTGTTATTCGCGGACACTCTTCTTAGTTTTGTCATGTCGCCTCCTAAATTACGTTAACTGTGTTGTCTGTAATGCGAATCTTGCCCTTGAGGGCTTTTACGACTTCGCCATCGGGCAGCAAGATGTCAATTGAGTAGTAAACAATGCCAACAGGGAGGAGCATTTCTTCTCTAGTAAGCCTTATGGTTAACTCGCCTTCTAAAATGTTGTTGCCAACCGAATTAAGCTCTGTCCACTCGCTTCCGTCAAAAGCAACTGCCCTACCATTTTCTAAGAGCCAGCAGATGTCTCCACTCATGACACCAGGTAGCTCTTGTAAGCCAGCTGCGTCAATAGCAGAGTGACAGGCAACACGCCTTTTTACTAAAGCAGTATCATCAGTTTTGCTGTCTTCCCACTTCTCTTTGCGTATTACTAAGACGACAACACAGCCGACCAGCTGAACTGGTGCTCCTGTTTCGATGTCAGATAGACTAATTTTTATCGGAGGGTTAGTCCCTCTCGGCCAGTCTCTGATGTTATAGGTGTTGCTCATAGCTCACCTTCTTTCTTGCGCTCAAGCACGGGCTGTGAGCCTGGTGCTTGGATAACGCTGTTTGAGTTGACAGGTTGATATGAGTCCAGTGCTGTTTGGTAAGTCTTAGCTGCTGGGAGTGTGTAGGCTGATGTATACTGGTCTGCTTTCGTATTTGCTTGACTGTCGCTTGCTTGTTGTTGTTGATTCCCCCAGAAGTCCATCTGCTTTTGGTATGTGCCAGCTTGCTTCGCTGCGTAACTTTGCATTTCTTGAGAAGACATGTTCGAAGCGCTGTTAAGTCGATTGCCTTGTTGGTCAAACATAGTTCCGAACCAGTAGTTAGGGTTTGCGTAGATGGACATCTGCTCGTAGTTTTGCCCTGCTTGCTGACCAACTTTTCCCCAGTAGTCAGCCCATGCTTTAGCGCTTGATTGATTGAACTGGTTAGTGTATTGCGCCCTCTGATCTTCGAGAGTCATGCGAGCGTCACCATAGTTGGAGTCAGCTTCCCTCATGGCCTTGTTGTAGGCTAACGCCGTGACCTGGTTGGCATTATTTGCAGCTTCAGAGGCAATTTGACCGAGCCTTCCGCCAAGGGATGAGCCGCCCAGGTTATGTTGACTTAATATGCTGTTCGCTTCTCTGGAGTTTTTGACAGCATTGGATGCGGTCTCGTTTGACGACATGAGTAACTCTTGATTGTTCTTGAGTTTATCTGAAGCGTAGTCCTGGTCAATCTTTTGAAGGTTTCGATTGTACTGCTGCATGTAGCCGTCGAGCACAGACTGAGCTGCCCCGATTGCGTAGTCACGCTCAGCGCTTGATTGCATGGCGGTAACTTCTGCTTGAGCCTTTGCAGAAACAGCAGCGTTGTCAGCGTTGAGTGCCTTTTGTTGGTCAGCTTGCTGCTTTTGCCTGAGTTCTGAAGCTGACATACCACCGTTGTCTTCAGAAAACTGAGTTGAAACCGTGTTGCCCTTATCATCAGTAATGGTATAAGTTTTGACGACTCGCACATTGTCGCCGTCTCCTGTGGTCGAAACACCGACAGAAACGTCAATGGTGTTTGCTTTATGTTTCACTTCTCCAAACTTAGTTTCCAGACCAGCCACTTTTGCTCTTTGGTCTAAGATGATTTGAGACTGGTTTTTATCCATACTAAAGTTCGGATACTGCATTTCAAGTCGTGCAAGCTCAATTTTCTCAAAGTTCAGCTGAGAGCCGACAGCCTCTGCCTCCTTTTTCCAGTAATCACCACTGGCAATCCAAAACTGAGCCTTTTGTTCATCTGTTGCATTTGGCTTGAGGGCTGCTGGTAGCTTCAAGTCGTTGGTTACAATCTTGACTGTGTTGTTAAGCGACAGATCGAACGAGGAAGGAGCTGCTGCTCCCCCACCGCCTCCACCGCCTCCACCCGAGAAGCCAAAGCTTGATGTCTGTGTTTGTTGGTCAGGATAAGGTGCGTTTAAGCCGGGAACTCGACCGACCTTACCAGCTGTAGCGCTTGTATTTGGAACAAATATTCCAGCTGAATTAAACGTGCCAGCCTGCCCTCCCAGTGTTGGGTCTGCAAGAGGGTTACCAACGTTGGGAAGTGGTGCGACTGGGCCTTGTGCGACTGGGCCTGTGTACCTGTTAACCATTACATCACCCCTTGTTGTCTAATTGGATTTGGGATTTGGGTCTGCATTGCTGGATTTGGTTGCCCTTGGCCTTCAGCCATTTGCATTGCCATTTCTGGTGGTATAGGTTGTCCTGCAAACGGGTCACCACCAGCAGGAGGCCCCATGTTTGGAGAGTCTAGGAACGAGAGTTTTTTTGCAATGGCATCATTGTTGAGGCCACTGGCAAATACGATCTCTTTGATTAAGTCGTCAGCGATGCCAAGAGACATGACACGCTGGGCCAACATTGGAGACTGCTCTAGGAGACCCAACATCTTCATCACGCTGTCAAGCTTCATAGCATCAACATCATTGTTACCTGAGTCAATGTCTATCTCATAGTCGTACATGTTTAGCTCATTTTCCACCAGCACTACACCATCTTGTACGAACCTCTCAGGAGCTATAGGCATAAGACGCTGTACATACTCCTGACTTACCTCAACTAAGAAGGTCTCCGGGAGATTGTGGAAGTAGATTTTTAGAGACTCAACACAGAGTTGCTCTAAGAAGAGTTTGAGCGAGTGCTGGGTCTGGTTATCAGCAGCGTCAATGTTAGACTGTGCTTGTTTAATTGCGGTTGGCGTTTTGCCTATAGCAGCAGAGCTGGTCACATCACCAGAGACGTTAGCCACAGGGTTATCAGCTATCTGGAATATAAGCGCTTGGTCGGCACTGTGGTTTTGGTTGTAGTTCAAAAGGCTAGGTGTCTCTAGCTTGAACGGATCAAGCTTTGCTTCTTGGGGCAACGTGATAAGTGTCCCTGGCTTTACTTGAACTTTACCGACATTGTAGCCACGCAATATGAGCATTGGATCAATCTCAAGTTCCTGGGCTTTCCTTCTAGATTGCTGTGACTGGTCAAGGTCAATTTGGATACCACCTATGAGCGACAGCAATGAGCACCCATATGCCGTGAGGTCGTCGTGGTCGTTGTAATATGTTACGTGTCCCCTGCTTGGAAGCTCCTTTTTTTGAATGGTCAACTCGGAGTTGCCTGGCATGAAGATATAAAGCATGTACTTGCCATCTTCTAAGACGTAGTAGCGAACAACTTCGTAACCCAAGTTTGGCACATTGGCTCGGATGTTGGCTTCACTTTGAAGTTTCAATGAGCGAGAAGATGGTTTACTTTCTAGCAGCTCCTTCAGCGCCTTTTTGTCTAACGTGTCGTCTTCGCCTGCTGCCTTTATGAGTGCCTTAATGTCTTCTTCTGACCACCAGTCTCGGATGAACACGTCACCATCGTTAATATTTTTGACGCCAGGAGCCGGGAACACATCTGCCCAGTAGTGCATCTTGAAATCGACAGTGTAAGCACCATTAACCTTAGTGAAGTAAGGCGTAACTGTCTTAAAGCCAAAGGTTAAGCCGTCTCTGATAACGACCCAGCAGGACTGAATGAGCCCCTCTTGCAGACGAGCAAAACGAAAGAAAATCTCCTCGACAATGAATTCGCATATGACACACATGAATTCATTGGCGATATTTCTTAGTTTTCCTTTTGGCATTTGCTTGAGAACTCGCTGAGCTTTCTTTATAATAAGCGAAGCACTCGTCCCCTCGCCGTAAGGGAACGGGTTGCTACCGTAAGTTCTTGCGGCAACATTGCCAGCTAGTTTTTGGTACTGAGAGAACGTTCCCTCGAACTGCTGTGCCTGTTGCCTGGCTTCGGAGTAATTGTCTTTGATCTTAGTTATGTCCACTAGGCGCTCCTAACGGTCGGGAACCATTTTCGTGACGTTGCGAAAATGGTGTAGATGGGTGCTGGTCTTTTGAGGGGTGTAGGTGGTTTCATGAACGAGTACTGCCCAAATTGCGATGCTGTAGTTTTAGACAGTACGGTTGAATGCCCAGAGTGCTCAGTCAGATTTATTAGTATTAGTGAAGGCGTGCTTATGGTTGCGGTGCCAGAGAAAACTGGCAAGTGCCCTGAGTGTGGGTTCACCGTAGTCAGCATTTGATTTTTTAGAAAGGAGGAACCAATGCTCAACCAAATGTTTGAACCGACAAACGACTTCTCAGTCATTGAAGCGCTATCTTTATATTTATCAATTTTGCCTTGGCATGTGGTCGCTGTCCTTGTTATTACTATTCTATTGTTACCGTTCTTTGCTTTGTGGAAGAGGATGGAGGATTCAGGGTCAGCAGAAAAGCTTAAGAAATCCGCCGCCGCCTTAGTAGCCGGAGCTGGTCTTGGTTTCTTCCCGGCTCTCCTGCTAACCTGTGTAGTTTTTTTCGCTGCTGCACAAATAAGGCCACACACAGGGCACATTCCGATTCTTGACGATGTTTCAGCTCTCGCAACTTTCTTCATTATCTTTGCAGCTTGCACCACTCTTGTCATCTTCTTGGCAAAGCCAAGCGAGAAAGATAGCGGCGCGTGACACGAGCATGGTACTGTGATCATATCCTCACTCCTCCCGCTGTGTAACCTGTCTTGAAGCTGCTTTGAGCAGAACCGCCCTTTGCTAATCGCATGTAGTTGGTATCTGTTACTGGCTGGCTTGTCTCGCCCTTCTTGTACTTGACGGTGCTGGCTGTATTCTGGAAGTTCATGGGTTCTATTTTCATGCCTTTACCTGCGCTAACCGTAGGCTTGGAGTAGTCTAGAGTGATTGGTGCGTTCGGTTTTTTGCTTGTTGTTTCGCTGAATGATTGCTTTCCCTTGCCTTTGGGGAAGAACTGCTCTAATTTTAGGTCTGACAATGAGGGAACATGGTAACGAGTCGAGCCACCACCACCGCCGCTTCCTCTGCGACCGCCGCCCGAGACACCTGAGCCGTCTCTGGAGCCTTTGGTTTCGTAGTACTTATTTTTGTTATGGTTACTATCTTTTCTTGAGCATCCTTTCCCTGCTCTTAGTGTGTCATACCACAAAAGTCTTTCATAAAGTTCGTAGTCCTCATCTTTTAGCTCTCTCCATTCAGTAAGATTGATTGACCTATACAACTCTTGAAGTCTTGGGTCTATGTCGTAGATAAGATTGACTTCTGCCGCTGCAAGCTGATAAGCGAGGCTGTTTGTATACTGAAGGTTGCGGTCTGCTTCAGTAAGCTGATCAAGCAACTCCTTGTTATTCCACGTGGCTCTTAGATAAGTGAAGTTGTTGGTGTTGTCTTCTAGCCACTTACCTTGATCGTCAGTATCGAGAAGCCTGTAGGCTCTAAGAACTGCTAGGTCTTCCTCTGAGAGTGAGTCGCTATAGTCATAAGTGGTGCTAATTCCCTCAACATTAGAAACGCCCAGTCTTTGCAAGGTCTCAGCGACAACTGCGCCTTTGTTTTCGTCTCTGGCCTTAAGCCATGCCTTTTGCTGTTCTTCTGGTGTCATTTCTTCCCACTCATCTGACCTTACCAGCATGTCGAGCCTGTGCATAGCATTCATTCCGACCGCAGAGTAGACTGCGTGTTGTTCTTTCGTGTCAAGATTAATCCTGTTCCCATCAGCATCGTTGGCAACTATCGGTCTGTTCGACGGCATCACAGGAAGGTTAAGTGAATGGAGCCTTCTTGCGTTTTCGAGAACTGGGTGATCGTCATTAACATTGAGGCTCGCTATGGTAAACATTCTGAATCTGTCAAAATTCGTCAATTCTTGACCTATGGAATCTTGCTTGATGGGCATAAAGAACCGACCTCCAACGCCTTTGACGGACGTTGCTGCCAGTCCCGCGAGCCAGCTTGTGATGTTGTCTTTTGACCATGGTACTTCATTGTTGATTGGCACATTTGAGTACCTTTGATACGGGTCGGCCAAACTTGTTGACTGATTAATGAAGGAGCCAAACGGGATTTGCATCTTTATCATGCCGGCTGCGAATGTCTGTAGGCCGCGAGGTGGCCCCTGTTCAATGTTGGAAAGAAAATGGCTTATGTCCTTGGTCGCTTTCAAGAGGTTCTCAGCCCCAGAAAAACTGCCAAAGCTATCTATAGAAGCAATTGTCGCATCAACAATTATTTTCTCAGGCGAATGGCCCCTCTTAACTCCGTCACCAAGCGTTGAATAAACAATAAATGGTGTAGCGAATCCACCAAGGTGACGAGCTAGTTCAAGGTATGTATCTCCAACTTTTATTGAATACGGCTTTCTCCCTTCAGCCTCCCAGAGTGCGATCTCTTCGTCGCTGTCAGGCATTGCACCAGTCACCATTCCTACTATCCCAGCAAAAAAACCTAGAGCACCTACCTCAAGCCCAGACTTGCAGTCAACAACAGCCCTTCTAACTTCCAGGGCTCTTTCGAGCGACCCCTCCTTGGTGGACAGCATCGCTTTACCAAACTTTGCTATGCCGAGTGAGGCACGACTAAGGCCCCTCATGCCAACTCTAACCTGAACATTCCAGTAGCCAAACAAGGCTCTCTCCACAGTTTTAACTGCGTTTTCTTTTGCGAAACCTGATGCTGGTACTTTTTCTAAGAGTTCATTCAGCCCCTTTCTGACGATTCCCGACAGGCTATAATTGACTGTTCCGAGTCCTTGTTCAAAATACATCTTCTCCTCAAAGATTGGGACAATCCCATCTGGGTCAACCAGAGACTTCAGGTATGCTTGCTCGATAGTCATGTTTGCATCCTTGTACCAGGCTATGGCAAACGACCTTGACATCCCTCTGATTGGCATGTCACCAAGCTGAGTAACATAGGTTGTTATCTCTCTCATTACTGCACCAGCTGCGGTATTGTGCTTAACCTTTGATTTCCTGCTGTCACCTTTGGTTCTCAGTGCTGCGCGATCGGCCATAGCACGACTGCCCTCAGCAAATGCCTCTTGCACTCCGTACCTGACAGCAGCCGCGCCCTCAAGACCTCTCGGAACCCCAATGTGACCAGCTGGCTGGACTTTTCTCGTCCCAATGACATCTCCTTTTGAATTTGTTACATCTATTGTTAGCTGACCACCTTTCGTCGCGATCCATTTGGCAAAGTTGAGGTTTATGGCCCTCGTTAAGGGTAGGTTCTCCTCAAAAGCAACCT
Organism: Coriobacteriia bacterium; assembly: GCA_009784945.1. GTDB lineage: Bacteria > Actinomycetota > Coriobacteriia > Coriobacteriales > UBA8131 > WQXH01. The sequence goes on from WQXH01000001.1 coordinate 148,015, forward strand.
GCCAACCATTCAGCTGGTCAAATATCCTACCAGCAGGACTTGACAACAGTGACATATCAACCCATGAGTGAAGGTAAATACCCTGCTGCTGAATATAGTCATAGAGCGCATTCTTTTTCTCTGATTTCTTCATGCCAGAATCATCAATGACCTTTGCGAACCACGCATGTCTAGCAGCATCTTGTTGTCTAATACTTTTCTCAATCTCTGTAGCCCGTTTCCTGATGCCACTAAGGTCTTTGCTCGACTTGATGGAAGCCTCAGCTTCGATCTCAGTCCATAATCTTTGTCTCTCTTCAAGAAGTGGTTTGTACCCATCAGATATTGCCCTAGCGTCACTGAGAACTTCACTTGACAACTGTAGGCTCTTGTTAACACCCTTGACTGTTCTGGTCATTGCTGACATCACTTCGCCCGTCGTGGCAGTTCCGTTTGAAATGTTTTCCTTCAGATTTTTCGTGAACACCTTTGCAGATTGAAGAATCTGTCCACCAAGAGAGCTTATTCGAATGTCAGCTTCTAGAACCTTATTGTATGTCTTATTGTCTAGTTCCAGCTTCCCCTCTTCTGCCATCTGTATAATGCGCTGAAAGCCTTGACTGTTGTTAATCTCAACAGGCTCACCCCTCACAGCAGCATCAATCATGTCTTTTAGTTCAGCAAGAGAGTGCTCTTCAACCCAGGTCTCCGCAAATTTCCTCTGTCTTTCATTTTCGACAGCCTCATACTCAACGGTTCCATCTGTATTTTTCTTGCTTTGTGAAGTCTTCTTCTTTCCTGTCTTGCCCATGGGGTCAGCCACTATTTCGCCGTTTTCTTTTTCTGCCTTCGCTCTCTCTTTTTGCTCCTCACCTTTGATGCCTTGTTCCTCGCTTGACTTGGTGCCAGGCTTGTTTTCGGGAGTTGAGCCTGGGGCCGACTCACATTGAGCTGGAGTCGGCTCTGATTCTTTTACGGACTCAGAAGGCGTCCCATCTTTAGTTTTCATTGATTCAACGTATGACTGAGCGTCTTCAACCAGCATCTTGGCCCTGGTTGGTGACATGTCGGCTATTTCAGCAACATCTGCCTCAAAGGTTGAGAGCTGGTGCATTCTTTCACCCCTGGTGAGGGTGTTATCTGCCCTTAAGGCTTGAGCCATTGGCTCTATGAGCGCGCTAGCCTCAGAGATATAATCTGGCTTAGCGCCCATAGCGTCTCCTTTCGTATTTGGATTATCAACAGCGGGTTTGTTTTCATGACGCAGCTCAGTTGGCTCCGCTCCTTGCTGAGAAGCCTCATTTTCCAGCCTCGCTTGCTCAGCCTCAAATATCTGCCTAATCTCTTCGTCTGAAACAGTGCGACCATGCTCTTGCGGAGCCGTCTCAGCTGTGTCACCTATGTTAATAGACTTTGTTTGGTCTACGTAGTTTTGAATCTCTTGAAAATATGCACGTTGGTCACCAAGCTCCCACCCGTCGATGCTGCCAACCAGCGTGGTTTCAACCTCTGCAACGAGCTCCTTGGCCTCCTTCGGCGTGTAAGCTGGATCAGCTTCTATAGTCTCCTTAAACCTTGGGAGTAATTCTCTTATCCGAGTTTTATAGTCATTTGTTGTGTCTTTACCTTTTTCAAACATTTGATCAATGAGAGGATATGCGTCAACTTTCGTGTCTCCGTCAACTTTCACAGGGGCATCGACACCAGCCTTTAGATTCGCTCTCACTGTTCCAGCACCAGTGATGCCACCAGCTACAGCCAAGCCTGTGACTCCACCGAGCAGCCCAGCGTAGACAGCCTCGTCCTTGTTAAACACACCGCCTTGTGCCTCATTTCTAAGACCATAATTAGTGGACTCAACTGCCGCATTAACTGCCCCAGCCTCACCACCGTGCATAGCTATATTGCTTGCTGCTTGCCTGGCTGTTTGCTTGAGCCCAGCCCTGCCAGCAACTGCCGCACCCTTAAGTGGCTTTCCGAGAATTGGAACCATTGATGCTATATCTAGACCAGTAGCAGTTGCTTCAAGACCTAGCTGAGCAGCAGTTTGTGACTCCCTACTGAAGAGATTTGCATTGCCACTCCTTGCTTCATTGGCATAATCCACAATGTTTTCGTAGTTCGGCGACAAGGTATACCCTGCCCGAGCATCGCCAGCATTGGCGTGAATATCACCTGGTATATAGCCAATGCCGAGTATCCCTAGCATCACGTCCCTTGGAAATGAGCCTTCTGGTGCCCAGACATTAGTACCAGGGTTCGCTGTTAAACCCTTGTCAGCGAGTTGCATAACATTGTCCATCCCAAACCGCCAAGCATGTCCCATTCTTTGGGTCAGAGATCCATCTTTACTCAACTCTTTTCTCGCCTCAGCGGCAAGTTGATTGTCATTTGCCCATTCTTGGATCCCTTCTCCGTACACGCGGGAGAAGTTTTCTAAGTTAAACTGCTGGGAATTTCGTGCATCAGCCAGGTGCGCCCTTCCAAGTTCAGCAGCGTTATACTCAGGGCGGTAACCAGTCTCTTTTTCGTAGATGGAAGCTGCTTGAAGTCTTTGCTCTGGAGTAACGGAGTGGTCATTTGGCCAAACTCCAAACTGCTCCTTGAAAGCTCTTTCTGCTGCATCTGCCTGTGCATATTCATTTTTCAGTTGCTCGTCGAATGGTGCTCGTGGCTTCCCCATCATCACTTCGTACCATATCTCACTGTCGGTCGCATTTGGTCGCTTTTTTTTGATAGAAGAAAAAGCTTGGTCTGCCAGCACTCCAGCCTGTTCCTCTGTGAGGTCTACAGTCTCTCCTTTGGCAGTGCCAATAAGGCCGAGCGTGTTTGCGCTCGCGCTGCCCGAGCCTCTCCTGCCCTCTCCTGCCATACCTTGAGTAAGCCTGATTGCTGTCTCTCTGTTCTGGCGATAGTAATCATTTGGGTTCGCTGACGGGCCCAGCGTACCTTGACCAATTTGAGGTTCAACTTGCTGCCTGATTAGTTCCTCGACGCTTGCTCCTGGCTGATTTGCTCCCACCATCTGGTCAAACGCTAAATTGTGTTTCGTTTGCCTTTGATAGATTGGGTTTTCTTCGAGTGTGGTAACGTCTCTAGCCATCTGCCTTATAGGTTCACTCATATCTGGTGCTACAGGCTTGTTAAAGAACTGACTAGTGTAGTCAGCCCTTGAGTTTTGTATTGCGAACGGGCTCCTGTCTACATACCTCGGTTGCTCTCGTTCCCAGCGCTCCCTAGCCACAGCCAGCGCGGCATCTACGTGTTTTCTTGCTGCTTTTGACACATTAACCCCTCACTGTTTTGAGTCTGACCTCGTTGTATCGAGTCGAGAAGTCAAGACCTACTCCTATGGTTACGTACTCATAAACAAACGCATCTAGCTTTAGCCCTATAAACCCTTCAAGAGAAGTGATGTCCCAGTTAAGGTAATTCACATCCTTATTAATCCTAACTCGTACCTCCACCGTCCCAGACGTAGGTTGACGACGCAAGATAAAAGGCCCGTCTGACCAAGGTGAGTCGCTCCCGTATTCACCTTTATGTTCCACTTTCTTAGAAAAGCTAACCGGTTCGTTTCCTTGGTAATCTTCTCTGCCAAACATTTCTTGATTAAGTAGCAGTGTTCCTTCATAGTTTTCGAGCCTCCTCCTTGAGTTTGCTTGCACTCTCAGCCTTACTGGGCCTTCCATTTCTGAAAAGACAAACAAGACGTGCAACAGTCTTACCCACTCCCTCCCATCGTCAGGAGCAACAGTAAGTTTTCCTGACCCTAAAATAACAGGGAATTCAGCACCTGACTTGTCTCTTGGCTTAAAGTCTGCCAAGTCTGTGTACCTCAAGACTTCTCTGTCCATAACGGCGTAAAGAGCAACACGGTCTTGGTCTACCGAAATTGACCCAAACCACTTGTGCGGAGTTGTCCACCTGGCCCACGCACCATTTGACCTTGCGTCAAACACCAGCATAGTCATGTTGTCTATGTGCCAGATCGCCTTGCCGTTGTAAATAGTTCCATACATATTTTTAAGAGTCTTATACGGAATAGCTGCTACTATATCTTGAATATTTTGGTCTATTGAGGCAGTGATGTTATCCCCTGTATAAGTTGCTCTAATGCCACTTGATTTAAAGCCAACGGGTGATGGGTATAGTATAGAATTCAAGTAGTCTAAAACGCCGAAGGTAGAATAAGCTCCTTCGTCGCCTTTTTGTTCTGAGGGGTAAAACTGGTGTACACTTTGGTTGCCGTAAGTGGTTGATAACGACAAAATGTTAAAACGCCTACCAACAGCGTTTGGCCCTGAGCATAAAACAAAGTTACATATTTGCCCATCGTCTGCCCGGCCACGCCTGATGGTAACTGGCTCAAAGCTAGTCCCGTAAGCCACGTAAAAGTACCCGCCGTCTCCTACGAAGAACTGAGGATAGACACTATCCACTGGAGCTGCTCCGGTGTAGTATAACTTCTGGTACTCCTTCTTTGACCCAATTGCCCAAAGCCGACCGTCTATTTCGGTCACATATCTGGCAACCAGGCCGCCGGTTGAGTTTTCAAGCTGAGGTGAAAGTAGCCTGCCAGCAATCGTTCCATCATCTTCGAAGGAGGCAGGAACTTGGCCTACAGCGAACTCCTTAATGAGTTGATAGTGAATTACTGATGGTGATATGAAGTCTGGGGTGAGAACCCTGTAAACACGCACCCTGGAATTACTTCCATGTTGTGTAACTCCAGAAATGTTAACTCTCACCTTTGTAGTCCATTGCCCTAACGGGTTCATGTCGTCGGCTAACACTACATTGGCAAACTTTTTGGCGGTTGTAAACGCACCGCCGCCAGAGGCAGGGGTCTCACCCCAATCGTTCACATAGCTAATCAGGTAGTACGCACGATAGTCTCCAGTGGTGGCACCGTTAGCTATCGTCATATTTGGATTTGAAGCTATTTCACTTCCAGGTCTTGCCACGCCAGCAGTTCGCCCGTCTCCTGGTATCGTGAAGTACGCCATTTGGTTTACGCCATCAGCTATGGCTATTAAGTATCCCCACTGAGCGTAGGAGGCGAGTTGACCCATGCTAAAGTCAACACTGCCATTCGGCTGTGCTACCAGCGTCCAGTCAGTAGCTCCAGCTTCATATAGGTAGAGCTTGCCGCAAACTATTGTTAGCAAATCAAAACGCTCTTCTTCTTTGTTCCAGTAACTGAAGATTGGGCCGACAAAATCATCGCCCGGCAAATCAGGAATCGCTGCCTTGGCAAAAGGAGCTCGGCTTGAAACAGAGCCTTCAGGGTGGATAATAATATTGTCAGCCTTAAAGAGGCCGTCTTTAGGAGTGTCAGCTCTGCCTCCTGAAGTCACTAGCCCTTTTTTCCACGTTAGCGTAGCTGTGCGCTGCAACTTTGGTGTTGGGTTATCTTTGGGAGGTTGAATCATGCATGCCCCTCACGTTAGCCACATTCTAAAAGCTTCAATCGCTCTTGACTGCCCTGTTGTGCCAAGCCCAAAGGCAACAGCTAGTGGAATGCTTGAGGTAACTTGCTGGGCTTTACTGTCGCCAAGACCTGCCATATGCACCTGAAACATGAGCCTTCTTCCGGTTTTGTTTTCTATGATATAAGGTGCGATCATTTCAAGACGCTGGCTTTTTCCAGTTGAGCCCAGCGTGGTTGTTGGACTAACCTCTCCCATGTCTTTCCAGCCCTCGCTCTGCATGTGAACTGCCATACCAAAACGCAAGCCTGGAACACTTTGCGTGTCTATCCTGATGGCTTCAAGTCGTCTTGAAAAGCCTTTCGTCCCAGCCCACTGACCGTCCCTAACTCTCTCACACCAACCTAGCCCTTGCACGTGAGCACTATAGACTAGGTTCGCACTATTTGTTGCAATGCCTGGGCTTTGTTTCGGGACAACCACAGGTGGAGACAGTATTTGGTTGACTCTTCTGATAAACCTGTCCATGTTAGCAAGCATCCAAGGGCCAGGACAAGCAGTAGCTTTATACATCTGATCCCAAGTTACATTCTTGCCCCTGACAGCCCCGCCAAGGCCGTGAGTTTTAAGCGTCTTGGCTACAAGCTGGGCTGTAGTTTCAAACGTATTTTCAGCAATCTGCCAATCTGGTGCACCAGTGGAATTCACCATTTCGATAGTGATGGCCCTGCTGTTTGAACTGGCTCTTAACACCCCGTCGCCATTCGTCCAGGCAGTGTTGACTTCACTGACATATTGGTGAACAACATTGCCTTGCACGGCGTAGTGAGAAGATGCGCGACTTGTAGGGTTTAAGAACACACTGTCTACAGACGCAAGTGACGTTCCCGCAGCGTGGTGAATTGTTACCTCACTTACCATAGATGATCTCCCTGGTGTGAAGTTTGGTGTTCCTATCCATTTCAGCGTGTAGCCCATTGTGCCTCCTGATCTCAACTTGTTCTGTCTTTGATTATCTTTACGCTTGTTATGAGCGTTTCTTGCCCTCTTAGAATCTCATCGTGTTGACGTTCTGAACGCTGGTTGTTGGTACGACTTTCTTCGATAAGAGAGTCAACTTTTGTTGCACACATGCCAATCTTTAGGCAGCTTGCATTCATGGCTACGGTGTTATTTTCCATTGCAGCTGAGTTGTTTCTGATAACCTCAACAGTCTCTCCTTGAAGCAAAATTCTTGCTGCCTTTTCTTCCATTGAGGCATCAAACCATCTTTTGCCCCACGGAATAAGCTTCCAAAAGCAAAGCCCAGCAAAGAATATGAGCATCAAAGGTAAGCCCATATAATCCATGAAGTAGTAAAGCTCATGAAGGTTACTTAAAGTATCTTGAGCCATTTTTCCCTCCTGACGGTTGCGGCCTGCTTACTGCCCCCGCCGTCTCTTTAAGCACCACTTCTTCTGGTGTGAATGCAACAGACTTTAATACAGACAAAACTGCTGCAAGTCCTGCAACAGATAGCGCCAAAAACCAGTTCACTTCATGTAAGAACTGTGCCGAAGCCATAAAGGCTATCAAAGCTGCTGCGGCCGATTGAGCTGCCGTCCAGGCTGCACGTTTTAGCGCCGCTTCCCAAAAGACTTTGTTGATTTGTGTTTTAAACATTTCTTTCTCCTATCTCTCTTTTACAGTGCGGCTCTGCCGCAAACATGTGTACTGATTAGGACATTTACTTGGGTCGCATTAGAGGCAGCATTTGCTGCAACATATACGTTTCCAGTTGATGTTGTGGTCGGGACAGAGTTGCAAACAAGAATAAAAGTCCTTGCCGCCTCAACTGTGTGGACATTCCTGTTTATTACTGGTACTTCAGTGAAGGTAACTGGGAAAGTGTGACTGCCGACAGCGGCAGAACGCATCCACCCGTTTGCCCATGCGTTGTTTAGTGTCACAGACACAGTTGCATTTCTCCAGCACTCGACGATGCCGTCAGACCACTGTCGGACTACCCAGTCAGAGTTTGCATTAGTGCCAGTCCTGATCACTATGTTACGAGCGTTAGGCCCATCAATTGTGCCACCTGTAGCTGTCGAATATATGGTAGTCCCCGTAAGTGTGCCTCTTGTCGCTACAGTGAGGGTCGAAGAGCTTTGTGACCTGTAGCATGTTGCGTTTCCTGTTCCTCTTAGATCATCGCAATACAAAAGTGCATTGACCGCATAGGTAGCATAATACTTATTTGAAATGGTGCAAGAAGATGCGTATATACGAGAGCTGCTTTGATGTGCATACACTCCCCTTGTCGTGTCGGTGGAGCTTGAACCAGCAGTCGCATTGCAGTATTGAAGAGTGACATATGGAGAGGAGTTTCTGTAGATGTAAAAGCCGGTGCTATCGGTAGTGGTGGCAGTAACTCCTACAACAGTGATTACGTTTCCGTTTGAGTTGTAGTTAACTGATAGTCTTTCGCACCTGTGGGTGGTGGTGTTTGGAGTATCAATAACGTCACCAGAAGCGTTGGTGCAGCGTATATGGAGGCTTCCTGGCCCGTGGAAGTAATAGATTGTGATAGCTGAGATAGTCGTGCCAGGTGTCACATTTATTATGGTTGGGTTTCTTAGGTACTTCGGGAGTGAATCAATAGTTTCTTGCAAGTTTGCCATGCTACATGTCAATTCGTTGGTACCACCTATTGATGCAAAACCAAGATTTGCTCTCGCATCAACTGAGTTTTCGGCATTAGTCCCCCCTCTGCTGATGGGAAGCACACCTGTCACTCCTGGTCTTGGGCTTGCTTGAAACACATTGGCGGCAGTAGTTGACGCAAGGTTCACCAACATTGATGGGTTAGTCGAAGGAACAGCCTCAAGCTTAGCAAGCTGTGGAATAGCCTCTGGTGGCGACATGTACACAGGTGGATTGACACCTTGAGCAACCAGTAGGTCTCCCCTATTGCCTAGCCTCGTTGGCCCTCGAAATGTTCTACCATCTGAAAGCACTGGCACTGCTCCCCTCGGTGCTCCAATCGTAGGTAAGCGGCGCTGTCCTTGCTTCGTTATCAGAAAGCATTCGGTTATACACATCATTAGCTTGAGCCAATATGTTTGGGTACTGTGCTCCCCTAACGATGTCTGTTCTCACATACTCAGCAGCGGTGGCCCATGCTAGCCAGAGGAGGTTGTGAACCTTGGTAACTTCTTCTACGTCTTGTTCGTCCCCTTTCAGGTGTCCGCCATGGGGGACGCACGGGAGTCTAATCTCGCCTCGTGCAGGTGGGCTCACAAAAGCGAGACCTTCAGCAGTAACAGAACACCTAAGACCAGCGTCGTTTCTGTTATCGTGCAATTGGTCGTGTGGAACTAGCTGGTAATCTACTCCACCCACTTTGACCGATGTATAAAACCCGTCTGGCAAAGCTTGCACTTCTGTCCAGTCAATTTCATAAAGTGTTGAGCGCCCATCGCTTACACCTATCACATACTCAGGGTCAATATTCCTCACCCAAAGAACACGCTCGCCATACCTGTCTACAGCATTGAAGTAATAGTCTACTTGCTCATTAATGATCGAGACAATAGTCTGACCGTCTTCACTGTCAGGTGTTACTGAGTGGTCAAGCTCACCAGCCACCTTGCGGTAAATGTTTTGCACCAGTTGTTCTGTGGAAGTTTTCAGCATAACGCTCCTACCAATCAGCTTCACTCGCTGCGGTCATAAATGACTCAATGAGTGCGTCTTCTGGTGAAGGCTTCTTTGCATTTTTACGATTATCTAACGCTCCCTTAGAGTTGGATTGAACGGTGTCCACTTTCTTGTCTACGCTGTCCATTGCGTTGACCTTGATCGTCCTGTTCTTAATCATCACACGCTCAAAGGCAGCAAGGAAGTCCTTGGGTTCTGCCTTAAACTCGGACGCTAACCCACGCTTCAAAACTATGTTTGCGTCGATTTTCTCTTGAAGAAGCTGGGCAAGGTCTGAGTCGTAATCGACACTCTCTTCGTCAAGCTCGGGGTATTTGTTCATCAACTCTTTGACCAGCGGGGTAAGGTTGTCGTTAATAAGCCTTTCTGCGTCTCTCGCTTCAGTCATTCTTGCCACCACGGTCTGTTGAACCTCGTTGATCTTGAACTGAATGTCTTGCTTGAGGTTTGCAACAACAGCAATGGCCTCAGCAAAAGAGTAAGGCTCTTCAGTCACCGGGTTGATGAGGCCGTCCTTTGCAATTCTTTGAGGATCAGGCAAGTTTGCATACTGAACCTTTAGAGTCTCCAGCTCTTCTTCTGGGTTTGGATGTTCATCTGTGGTTGTCGCAGCTCTCTTCTCAGCATCATCAACTTGCTCTTTGAGCTTTTCGGCCTCCTCAAGCTTCTCCTTGAGCTCCTTGAGTTCTTTTCTTGCCTTTCGATTTTCTTCGTTTAGCTTCCTGATCCTATCATCAGGCATGCCGTCTTGAGGGGATCCATCAGACGTGTCTCCATCTTCTTCTTCTCCTCCACCTGGCTCACCATCCTTGCTTTCTAACTCAGCTTCATCGTCAACACTTTCGTCAGGCGAGTCTACTTCTGACTCTTCTTCTACCCCTTCTAACGCATCTGACTTTTCAGACTCGCCTGACTTGCCATCACCATCTTCGTCTAAGTCCCCGCCAAATGCCTCTGCAAAAGCTTCACTGGCCTCTTCAAGCTCTGAGTCCAGCACTTCGGTATATTCATTTGCCTCAATCATTGTTGTTTCATTATCCATGCTAAGTCCTTTCGACAACTTGTTTATGCATATTATAGCATGGTTTCACACGTTTATATTTCCTGATTGTATACTATCAATATAGTATACGACTTAATAATTTAGGCACAGACCTTGCATCGAAAGGAGTCGGTGAAAACACAAGGTCTGTGCGGTGACTCAGCGCCGGATTGGATAACAGCGCGTGGTCGGTAAGCACCCGTCAGTGAGCCTGGAACAGGCCGACAGGTCTCGGTTAGTCGGTCAAGGCATGGAAGGTTCCCAGCTTGGTATAGTGCTCTTCAGCATCGTTGTAGCCGTTAAGCGCCCAAGAATCAAAGCGGAACAAGCCAGTCATGATCTGACCAGAAAGGAACGGGCGACCATTGTCGATGAATGTCTCGGTAAGCTTGCGACATGCCAGCAGTGCCTTGTTGTGCCAATAAAGTGCACGGACGCCATCGGGAAGCAAGTTGGAAGGCACCTTGATGATTGGAAGGCCGTCAATGCCACCCATTAGTCCCCTCTTCACAACGATCTTTCCGGTCGTTTGACTGAGTAGCGGCGTTACAGCTTGCTTTATGTCTTTGTACCCAAACGAGTCAATGAACATAACACGGCCGGAGTCTGGAACAGACAGCTCGTCACAATTAGCGTTCATTTCATAGATTTGGTCAAGTATGTTGGCTGCGTCGTAAGCAACAGCACCGCCTCCATTGGCATCTTGCGCAGCTTCAAACGCAGTTTCAAAGCGTTCGCGGTCAATCATGGGGTTAACCCTGTACATCACCTGTTGAGCCATCCAGTCGCCAGCAACCTTACTTGCAATGGAGTCGGACTTGTTATGGGTGTCAAAGGTCTTTTGAAACGACTTAGAGTTCTGAAGCAGGTAGTCAGATTCAGTGTCAGTGACCTCAGACCAGCCGCCGTAGCGGTTTAACTGTGCGCTCACATCGTAGTCAACGAGAGGAGCAGTGTCGAGGTTGGTTACGGTAATCTTGTTAACACCATCGAAGGTGTAGTCCTTGTTGATCCAAGCATCGGTGTAGGTCTTCAGCGGGAATGCCTTATCAAGAACCTTCTCGAACTTAGAAGCAAGGTTTACGCCAGTAGGTAAAGGCATAGTAATCACTCCTTAAAGGATTCATTTGTAGTTTTTGATTTTCTTTCCGCCTTGCTGAAGGGCTTACAGCACGGGGATTCACACCACCCAGCGGCATCGTTTAACGTGTCTTTGCTCCACGGCCTTGCTGAAGGGCTTACAGCACGGGGATGTCACGTCACCCTACGACTACTTGTTGGTCGGTAGCTTACCTTGCCTTGCTGAAGGGCCTACGCGCACATATAGCTTATGTCATTTGGCTGTTGGTGTCAAGTGTCAATGTTTGTTTGTTGACACAGGTTGTTGTTGTGTGCTCTACTCTTCGTTACACTCAGCGGTTACATGCTGTAATACTGCGTAGTATGACATACGTGTTCTCTCTAATATTTCAAATTTATTCTCTGGGGGGTCTATATATACGCACGTGGATCGCACAAAAGTCTCGCTATATATACCTGCTTGCACGCTGCTGCTCTTTGCTGCTCGCTTACATGCCCCCCTCCTTTAGGAGCAGGTCAGCTCCCCCTTAGCCCCCCTCCTGCTCGTCGTCAATGCCCACGCAGGGGCCTCCTCACTCTACCAGCATATTTCATATTATACTAATCGTCACGATTTTAATTTAGGGGTTGACACGACTCACAGCGATGTGCGAAGATGTGCCACATCACGAAAGCACTTTGACAACCGCACACGACTACCGCCTTTAATGCTCATGACATGTTAAACCGCATTTTCGATTCAATTCGAAAAAGATTGGAGACTTATCATGACCACTAAAGCCAACAACTCACACCTAGATGTATCAGCAACGGATGCCATGATTAGCCACGATACCCGTATTCTTGAACTCCTTGTACAAGACATCCAAGCTTCACTACCAAACCGCCCTCGTACGCTGCAAGCTCCCATAGCCGTCAGCATTGAGACAACAAGACCAAGCGGTAAAAGCCGCCGGGTCATGGCAGCGGATAAAGCTGATGGTATCACTGTATCTATCAATGGCAAGCCCGTAAAAACTCGCATCATACGCGTTTACGTTGGAGAACTCGCAGACAGCGCGGCGCTGGTAGACTCCGTTTACCTAGAAGTCGTCAAGGCTTCGTACCAAACAAGCATCGGAAAACCCTCCAAGCCTTACCTGACGGCTTTAAAGGCTCTTGGCTTAACTGAGAAAGAGGAGCGGTCTAAAGAAGCTTTAGAAGCTATTTCAGAGCTTGTAAAAAGCCTCCCAGCTCTTAGATGCAAGGATGTCAAGCTACCAAAGCCAGCAGCGAAGCCAGCCACGGCGCTAACAGCGAAACCATCAGCCAAGAAGAACGAGGAAGAGAAGGACGAGGAATCCAAGGACGAACCAGCACAGGCTCCCAAGCAGCCCGTATTGACCAGTAAGAAGGCTATCACCTATCTAGCTGCACAGATAGCCCAGGGTAACCTCACTATGGAGCAGTTAAAAGTTGAACTTGAAAAGCAGCTTGACCGCTGTTACAAAGCCCTTGACGAAGCGAAAGCACTTGACAGCAAGAAAAAAATCGCCTAAACTGGCACCATCACATACGGCATAGTATAATTATCACAGTATACTAACTTCACTTAACAATTATTATCAGAATGTTATAACGCTATTCCTTCGCTCCTATACATCCATGATTATCGGTATGATCATGGGGCGCCTTCTCACACGCTCCCACAGAAGCTTAGAGAGGTTTTCTCTGATGGCTCGTTGTAGGCGATTGGGATTATTGCGGTGTTCGTGTGCAAATTTGGCTACCGTTTTGCTCACAATTGCTACAGATTCCGCTAAGAGATCAGGGTCGTCTCCGCCGCTTACGCCGCGCATAATGATTTCCGGCTCTCCTGCGGCCTTAGAGTCGCGTTTTCTAAGCATAACAACCACGGTAGCAATACCATCTGAGGCCAAGGTTCTGCGATCCTTAAGCACAACATTTGATACATCACCTACCGAAAGACCGTCCACATAGATGATGCCAGACTCAACGGTCTCGCCGCGCTTGATTCCATTGTTATCTAAAAGCAGGCTTTCGCCGTTTTCTAAGATAAAGATACTCTCTTTGCTCAGCCCTACGCTTCTTGCCAGTTTGGCATGAGAACGCAGGTGGAGCGCTTCGCCATGAACCGGCATGAAGTTGCGCGGTTTGCTCATGGCCAGTATGAGCTTGAGTTCCTCAGCACTTGCGTGTCCCGATACGTGGACCAAGGCGCGATGCTTGTCGTACACATCAGCACCAATCTTCGAAAGCGCATTAACTACTCTGGTAACCGCCTTTTCATTGCCTGGTACAGGAGTTGCCGCGATGATGACTACATCACCCTCTTCAATTTCTATCGTACGATGCTCGCTGTTTGCCATACGAGCAAGTGCCGAAAGTGGCTCCCCTTGCGATCCGGTACAAAGTATCACCACCCTGTTGGCTGGTATATCCTTGGCAGCGTAGGAATCCACTATCAGGTCATGCGGTACATCAAGGTAGCCCAGGTCACGGGCTATTTGCGTGTTGGTCAGCATGGAACGTCCGGTTACCGCCACTCTGCGCTTGGAAGCCCTCGCAGCGTCACATACTTGCTGTATACGATGAATATGACTGGAAAACGCTGCCACTATGACACGCTGATCGGTATTCTTGATGATTTGCCGCAACACTTTGCCTACCTCAGACTCACTTTTGGTAAAACTGTTGTTAACCGCATTGGTTGAGTCTGATAACAAGATGTCTACACCGGTCTCGGCAAATCGTGTAATGGCAGCGTAGTCGGTTCCAATGCCATCTATGGGAGTGAGGTCAAGCTTAAAGTCACCAGTATGTAATACATTTCCTGCGGGAGTCCTGATAAACACCCCTGTGGCAGCAGGTATGGAGTGGTTAACCGCAAAGAATTCAAGGGTAAACTCCCCCAGTTTGAGCTGTTGACCAGTTTTGACCTCACGCAAATCTGCATTCTTTATGCGAAATTCCGAGAGCTTTCCATCTATGAGCCCAAGGGTCAGCTTGGAAGAGTAGATGGGGGTCTTTTTCTCAAGATCCTTAAGCAGATACGGCAAAGCGCCCGTATGATCTTCATGTCCATGGGTTATCACAATGCCACGAATCTTGTGAGACTTCTCTAATAGGTAGGTATAGTCCGGAAGGATGAGGTCAACACCCGGGTGCCCATCATCGGGAAACATCAAACCAGCGTCCACCACTATAAGGTCGTCTTTATACTCAAAGACGGTCATGTTTTTGCCAATGCCATCAAGGCCACCTAAGGGTATTATCCTGAGTAGCTCAGTGGGTCTTGGCCTACGCCTGTTTTGTTGCCTTTTTTTGTTTGCAGCTTGTCCGCCATCTCGATTGGCCTGAGACAGCTCTTTTTTTGCGTTGGACTGCATCGTAGCTCCACGGCTACGCGCTCCAACAGATGCCCCTGTTTGCAAGTAGGACACCTCCTTATCTTTCATTATGCCCCTCCCCACTCAGCAGCAATATCAGACTAATGCAGTCTCATAGCAGCGCTGCTGAAAGGCTGATTGCAGCCTCTGAGGTCAGAGCCTATAAGTAATCTCGTATGAGACTTTCGTTTAACGTCTTTCCTTCTTTGTCGTGCAGCACTCCAACGCTGCGCATGACCTGAGCGAGTTTCTCGCGCTGTTCAGGCGTAGCGTCAATCAGAGGCAGGCGCACACCGCCGCAGTCAAAGTCAAGAAGCTTCATTGCTTCTTTGACCATGATGGGATTAGCGGTAACAAAGAGTTCGCGCATGAGCGGCTGTAGAGCCAAATGTGCAGCCAGGGCTTGGTCGTACTTGCCAGCTGCCATGAGCTCCACAATCTCCTTCATACGCTCAGGCGCAACATTGCCGGTAGTAGAAACCACTCCCCAGCCTCCCAGCGCCATAAGCGAGAGCGTGAGTTCGTCATCACCTGAGTATACAGCAAAGCCCTCGGGAGCCTCAGAAACCACACGGGCAATCTGATCGAGCTTTCCAGATGCCTCCTTAAGAGCCACAATGTTTTCTACGTCGTGAGCAAGTCCTAAGATGGTCTCGGCCTCCATGTTTATTACACAACGCCCTGGGATGTTGTAGAGCATTACAGGTAAGTCAACTGCTTCAGCTATGGATCTAAAATGCCAGTAGATGCCTTCTGCTGGAGGTTTGTTGTAGTAGGGAACCACCGCCATGAGGCCATCAAGCCCAAGCTTTGCTGCCTCTTTGGCAAAGTCCACAGAGTCAGCAGTGCAGTTGTCTCCTACGCCTGCTATGAGTGGAGCTCTGTTTCCCACCGCTTCTTTTACTGCTCTAAAAAGGTCTATCTTTTGAGGATAAAACACTGTGGGGGACTCCCCCGTCGTGCCGCTGAGAATGAGAGCGTCAGCTCCCTTGTCTAAAAGGCGCACAGCAAGCTCTTGGGCGCGAGCCAAGTCCATCTCACGATCCTTGTCAAAGGGCGTGATCATTGCCGGTATTAGTCTACCAAAGGGTTTGGTTACAGCACTCATAGTTGCATCAGCTCCTCCAGGCCTATTACGAGCCCGTTCATCGTACCTACACTACGCACCGCCAAGAGTACTCCTGGCATATATGCTCTCCTGTCAAAAGAGTCATGTCGAATGGTGAGGCTTTGTCCAGATGAACCAAATATAACCTCTTGAGAGGCTACAAAGCCGTTTGATCGCACCGAATGCAGGTGAACGCCGCTATTTAGGTGCCGAGCGCCACGCGCGCCGTCATAATCAGATAGCTCGGTCTCTTTTCCAGGTGCCGCAGAGCTAACACCCATGGCGCACCTTTCTTCTGCAATAAGCTCAGCAGTAGCAATCGCTGTGCCGCTGGGAGCATCCTTCTTGTTATTGTGATGAAACTCAATAATCTCTACATCATCAAAGAAGGCAGCAGCCAACTTGCTTGCCGCCATCATCAACACAGCACCCGTAGTAAAGTTAGGTGCAACAAAGAGGCACGTGCCAGTAGGCGCAGCCTCTGCAAGCCTCTCAAGAGTGCTGGTGGGGATGCCAGTGGTGCCCATGACGCAGTCGATCCCTTGCATCAATGCTGCTTCCAGGTTTGTAGAGGCAACACTTGGCAGAGAAAAGTCAACCATAACGTGTGGAGCAGCTTCTTTTAGAGCAAGCTCAAGATCGCAAAAGGCCGGGGCTATCACCTTACCCTCAATGAGCACCGATTCATGCTCTTGAGCAGGGTCAAAGCCTCCCGCTAGCACCAGGTCATCAGCCTCGTCAACAGCACGAACCACTTCTGACCCCATCTTACCCAGGTAACCGCTCACCAAGACCCTCAAGGGTGTATTGGGCGCGTCTAATTTGTTATTCATCCTTACACCGTTCTCTCCAGTACTAGGCTAGCACCGTTTGTAACTCGGCTTTGTCGAGAGGACTTATGACAGCAACAGTAGGCGGGGCGGAAAGTACGTGTTTGGCAACACGAAGCACATCGTCCAGGCTCACCGCCCTAAATCTCTTGACCACCTCATCAAGTGATAATATCTCAAGATCTTGCACGGCATTGCTGCCGAGCCTGAGCATATGAGCACGAGTTGATTCTTCAGAAAGCACCAGTTGTCCCACCGAGTATTCCTGAACACGTTTGAGCTCGTCAGCCGTAAGACCTTTATCAATCAACAGGCTGATCTCTTGTCGTAGTATCCCTATGACTTCTTTGAGGTTGCTTGGTCGGGTGCCCACATAGATAAAGAATTGGGCGGCGTTCATATAAGAAGAAGTGCCCGCATAAACAGCATATGCCAGCCCACGCTTTTCGCGAATCTCCTGGAAAAGCCTCGACGACATGGGGCCTCCCAATGCCGTCTCCATTAAGCGACTGGCAAAACGATCCTCTGCGCCCAAGGGGATTCCTGGCATGCCATAGAGTAAATGAGCCTGCTCGGTTTCCTTTTGATCAAAAGCAAGCAGCTCGCGATGAGGCTCATGCACCTCTCCCCTATCATTTGCCGTGCCTGCGGGCATCTGCTCAAAGAAACGTGTCACGAGTGTAACGAGACGCTGATGCTCCACGTTTCCTGCGGCAGTAACAACCACATTTCCAGCGTGATAGTGTTTGTTGAGGTAATTGGCGCAGTCGTCATGGCTAAAGCCGCCCACGATATCGCGCGTGCCAAGAATCGAACGCCCAAGTTGATGACTGGGAAACAAAGCCTCAGTAAAAAGCTCACCCACATGATCGGAGGGCTCATCCTCATATCGCGCTATCTCCTCTATGACCACTTGGCGTTCGGTCTCGATGGCATCACGTGCAAATTCAGAGCTTTGCAGCATGTCAGCAAGCACCTCGACCGCAGTGTCGAGGTGCTCATAAGTAATTCGAGCGTAGTAGCAGGTGTACTCTTTGGAAGTAAAGGCGTTAAGCTCTGCTCCCATGCTGTCAAAAATCATGGAGATGTCCAAGGCAGAGCGAGTGCTCGTACCTTTGAACATCATATGCTCCATGAAGTGCGTTAATCCAAGCTGCGCGGGCTCCTCGTCTCGCGATCCTACTCGAAACCAGATTCCCAAGGCTACCGAACGTACGCCACTTATATGTTCAGAAATGACTGCCAACCCGTTAGGCAGTGTGGTTTTCTGATAATACATTTACAGCCAGCCTTTATAGCCTCTCAAGTAGGTAGCTTCCCATTCGTCCTCAATGAGAGTAAGGTACCTGACACCTTCGATGATTCCTATAACCTGCATGACAACATAGGCTAAGCCAAAGGTGAGAATACTTCCGCCCAGTGACACTGCCAGCATGATAATACCTTCGGTCTTGTAGCCAAGGTAAAACTTGTGTAGCCCTAAGGCGCCAAGCACACAAGCCAGAAGCACGGCTGGCCATTTTTCTTTCTTGGTGCTTCCTATGCCAGCAGAACGTGTCTTAGCAACGGGCTGCGCTGGTTGTGCATACTGCTGTTGCGGGGGAACTTGATACGTTGGCGGAGGAACCGGTGCGCTTGGTGCAGGCGCTGCGCCTGGAGTTGCATAGGGCTGCCCAGGCACTGGCTGCCCAGGTACTGGTTGTTGTGGTACTGCTTGCTGGGGGCTTTGTGGGAATTCGTTTTCGCTCATTGTCGTTCCTTCCTACTGATGTTACTTCTTATCTGTGCACAGTTTCTAGCGATCTTGACGTCGCCTTGGCTGCCTATTCTGATTGCGATCTCTTCCTGCCGCGCGATTATGAGGGCGATCATCTCGTGTGCGGTTTTCGCCACCGCCTCCTTCCGGCGCATCAGGCTTATTCAATCGGTCAAGCGATATCTTACCTTTATCGTCAATATCAGTTATCTTCACCTGAACGATATCACCCATGGAGAGCACATCCTCAACCTGGGCAACTCGTCCCTTTGCTACCTTAGAGATATGCAAAAGGCCATCTTTACCAGGCAAAAGCTCAATAAAGGCACCAAAGGGCTGTATGGCCACCACCGTACCTTCATACTCCTCCCCTATCTCAGGAACCTTGATGATGGCTTCAATACGCTGTCGTGCTTCCTCTCCACCGGTGTCTTTAGAGGCAATATAGACGGTGCCGTCCTCGGTTACCTCTATGGTTGCACCAGTTTCTTCTTGAAGGCTGCGAATGACCTTGCCACCGGTGCCAATAACGTCGCGAATCTTATCAACCGGTATCTTAATGGATATAATACGTGGCGCAAATTCGCTCAGTTCATCTCTTGGTGCCTCAATGGCCTCAAGCATTTTTGAGAGAATATGCGAACGACCTGCCTTGGCCTGGTCTAATGCTCTGGCCAGAATGTCAACAGAAAGCCCCTTGGCCTTGTTGTCCATCTGAAGTGCAGTGATACCCTTTGCAGTTCCGCAGACCTTAAAGTCCATGTCGCCTAAAAAGTCCTCTATACCCTGAATGTCAGAAAGAATGGCAACTTGATCGCCTTCTTTGATGAGCCCCATGGCTATCCCGCTTACGGGTGCAGAAATAGGCACTCCGGCGTCCATGAGAGCAAGTGTGGAGCCGCAGGCAGAGCCCATGGACGAAGAGCCATTGGACTCAAGGACTTCGCTTACTATGCGAATAGTGTAAGGGAAGTCCTCTTCGTTTGGCAAAACTGGCACGAGCGCTCGCTCAGCCAAAGACCCATGACCAATCTCACGCCTCTTGGGTGCGCCCATGCGTCCTGTTTCTCCCGTGCAAAAGGGCGGAAAATTATATTGATGGATGTAACGCTTGCCAGGCAGTGGATCGATGGTGTCAAGGCGTTGCCATTCATTGAGCATGCCGAGAGTAAGTACCGAGAGCACCTGGGTCTGACCCCTGGTAAAGAGGCCTGAGCCATGTGCGCGAGGCAAAAACTCCACACTGGAGGTAATTGACCTGATTTCATCAGCTGCTCGTCCATCAACGCGCTCGCCAGTTTCCAATACCATGGCGCGCATCGCCCTCTTTTCGAGCTCTTTGAGCTCGGCAGATATCTCTGCGCCATATTCTTGGAGCTCTTCGGGCTCAAAACCCTCTTTAATGCGTGTTTTTAGATCGGATACCTGCAACATGCGCTGTTGCTTATCGGGGTGACGAAGAGCTGCGCTCATGTCATCATAAAACTGCGCAAGACTCTCAGAAAGACCGGGCGTTGGCTCACCAAGTGGATATTCGCGCTGCTCGGGGGCTACTGCGTCTATCAAGCGCTGCTGTACCTTGCAGAACTCTGCTATCGCCTGATGACCAAAAACCATGGCAGCAAGCATGTCTTCTTCTGAAACTTCTTGAGCTCCTGCCTCAACCATTGAGATATAGTCCGCAGTACCTGCAATCACCAGCTCAAGGTCGGAGTTTTCCTCTTCTTCAAAAGTAGGATTGATGATGAACTCGCCTGTATCGATATTGCGTCCAACACGTACAGCAGCAGCTGGGCCATCAAAGGGTACTCCGCCTACGAGCAAGGCAGCAGATGCGCCCATCACGCCAATGACGTCAGGCTGGTTGACCTGATCTGCGCACAGTATGGTTGCTACGATCTGCACCTCATTGCGAAACCCTTCAGCAAAGCCTGGGCGAATCGGACGGTCGATCATTCGCGCCATCAAGGTGCCTTTGTCCGAAGGTCTGGTTTCGCGCTTCAGGTAGCCACCGGGAATCCTGCCTACCGCGTACATGCGCTCGACTACATCCACCGTCAGGGGGAAGAAGTCAGTGTCGCGGCGCTCTGGAGAGACAACTGCTGTAATCAAAAGAATAGTCTCGCCTTGCTCAACGAGTATGGAGCCCGTAGCCTGGCGTGCAATCTCGCCGGTAGTCAGGCAGTACTCCTTGCCAAAGAGCTCAAAGCGTTCTGTATGTTTTGTCATAGGTATAATCCTTAGATATTGTCGCGGATGGAGAGTTTGGCGATGAGTTCACGGTATCTCACCACATCGTTACGCTTGATGTAGGTGAGCAAGCGGCGGCGCTTACCTACCAGCATAAGCAGACCACGTCGTGTGTGATGGTCCTTTTTATGTATCTTGAGATGCTCAGTGAGTTCGCGGATACGCTCGGTAAGTATGGCTACCTGCACTTCGGCAGAGCCAGAGTCCGAGGCATCCTTGCCAAATTCAAAGATAAGTTCTTGCTTTCGTTCCTTGCTGATGGGCATGATGCTACCAACCTTTCTTGTGCATCCTCTCATGCACTTTGTCCGCCGCTAGCTGAGAAACCCGTTGGTAGCAACGTGGCTCCAAGCATAGGGCAACTGATAGTGAAGGCTCATTGTAGCACACCTGTGCCGTATGCGCTCCAAGACCTCAAACAGGGTTGAAACAGGGTATGCCCCAAGCAAGAATCTGAACAGTCATACGCCATTAGCCTTGTGTGAGCTGACGGTGCTCTCTGGCAGCATAGGCATTCCACACCTCAACAGAACAAGGGTGTATATAACGCTGTCTGCGTATCAAGTGCTCCAACGTTTCGCGATAGCATTTGATAAACAACTCCTCAAGGGGGATATTGCCGGCAAGAGAACGCAGATGCATGAGCTTAGGCGCAGAGCGCAGTGGCTCAATCATGTCGGCAATATAGATAATCATATCTAAATCGCTCATATCAGTAGCAGCCGAGGTGTGACGCTCTATCGCTGTTATGATGGTTTGTGGCAACCCAGGATACTCCTCTGCAACGGCACGTGCGCCGGTTTGGGCATGAAGAAGCGATACAAGTTGGCGTGGATCATCTGGCAAGGCGATGCCATAGTGCTGGGAGCGCGCTACGAGCTCTTCGTCGCTGTAGTTTTTATCCCAGTCATGAAGAAGTCCAGCCACAAGTGCATACTCAGGATTGGCACCATACACACCTGCCATGAGTGCGGCTATGTCAGAAGTGCTAATTGAATGCAACAAGCGATACTGCGTGAGCCGCCCTTCAAGCTTCCTTCGAGCATCTTCATATACGCTAGAGAGATTGACCATAGAGCCTCTGCTCTCTAATGTAAGATAACGCTTGTGGAGGAATAAGGTCTTGCACATCTTTGCCAGCAAAGAGCATGCTGCGTACCAGGCTTGACGAGAGCTCCTGCGCATCCATAGGCAGCTCAATACAGGTAAACTCCTGGGGAAGTTCACGGTCTGTGCCAGACCCTGGTCTTTTTGCATAGAGCACGACTACCAACTGCGCTATCTCATGCGCATCCTTCCAGGTAGGTAAATCGGTAGCAGTGTCCTCACCAAGAATCAAGAACAGCTTACTTTCCTCCCCATATAATGTCCTTAACTCGCGCAGGGTATCAACACTGTAGGTAATCTCTGGTCTCATGATCTCGAGCGGAGACACCTCAAATCCCTCAATATCAGCACAGACCGCCTGTAGCATGTTGAACCGATGCTGAGGGTCAGCAAATGTTTTGCCAAGTTTCCTCACCGGTTGGCCAGTAGGCACAAAGAGTACTTTGTCAAGCGAATGGCTCTCTAAAGCTGCTTGTGCCAGATCCATATGTGCGTTGTGCACCGGATCAAAAGTTCCGCCCAGTATGCCAATCTTTTCTATTTCACGAGCGAATCTGACCATCTCCGTCCAGTAAAAACTTGGTTGACGTAAGCGCCGTGAGCCCCATGGGGCCTCGTGCGTGGAGTTTTTGCGTTGAGATACCAATCTCAGCACCTAAACCAAACTCCCCGCCGTCGGTAAAACGGGTGGAAGCATTAGCATACACAGCAGCAGAGTCAACTTCTGCAAAGAAACGCTTTATAGCGGCGTGGTTTTCTGAGAGCATGCTCTCAGAATGCTTGGTTGAGAAGTTATTGATACGCTCAATAGCCTCGTCTAAACCGCTTACACATTTGATGGAGATCTCTTTGTCCAGGTATTCTGTCTTCCAATCCTCTTCTGTAGCAGGCACAAAGAATTGCTCAGCTCCGCTGAGCTGTGCGGCAGTCTGTGCTGTCAGCTCATCTCCGTGCACCAGCACCTTGGCCTCAAAAAGAGCCTCGAGCATGCTGGGCAGCTCTCTTTTGGCGATGCATTCATCTATCAAAACAGATTCAATGGCGTTGCAAACTCCTGGGCGCTGCGTTTTTCCATTAATCAAGATAGGTACAATGATCTCGCTTCTTGCGTCTTCATGTACGTAGAGGTGGCAGTTTCCCGCTCCTGTTTCTATGACAGGCACTTTAGAGTTTTCTATCGTACTTTGTATTAATGAAGCGGGCCCTCGAGGAATCAAGACATCCACTAGGCCTTGCAGCTGCATGAGCTCGGTGGCAGCTTCCCGGCTGGTTGTTTCTATGGATTGGAGCCAGTACTCGGGCAGACTCGCGGCTCTGCCAGCCTCATATAAAACCTTGGTCATGGCAGTGTTTGAATGCGAGGCTATCGAGCCCCCTCTCAGCAGGCAGGCATTGCCCGTCTTGAGGCACAGTCCAGCAGCATCAGCAGTAACATTGGGGCGTGCTTCGTAGATCATCGCCACAACACCGAGGGGAACCCTTATCTGCCTTAACTGAATACCGTTGTAGAGCGTACGCCCTTCAACCACTTCGTCAAGCGGGTCCTTTTCGAGGGCAAGCTCCCTGAGCGCCGATGAAATGCCTTCTAGACGCTCGGGTGTGAGCAAAAGGCGGTCAATGAGGGGCTCAGCAATCCCTTGTGTGCGCGCTGCCTCAACGTCCTTGGCGTTTTCGATTACCAGGTAGTCTGTTTTTTCCAGCAAAGCTTGCGCCAGAGCCTCTAGCGCCTTGTTTCTTGCAGAGCTATTGAGCCTTGCCATGGCTGCAACCGCCCTTCGGGCATTTTGCGCCTTTTGTGTAGCTTCTCCCATATCTCATTCCTCTCTAAAAAATTACCATTGCGTCTCTGTGCACCACTTCTGTCTTAGCATTGAGCTCGAGTTCCAAAGAGTTGACAAGGGCAGCGGATCTTTGCCCAGCCACCTTATCAAGCGTCTCAGATGAGTAATTACTAATGCCGCGCCCAATAAGTAGGCCAGCTTCATCTCTTATGTCAACCACGCTGCCTTTTTTGAAAGTTCCTTCTAAAGATACTACACCCACGGGCAAAAGCGAGCCTCCTCTATTACGCAAGGCGGCCACTGCTCCTGTGTCAATGGTAACAGATCCGCACACCGTGCCAGAAAGTGCCAGCCAGAGTTTGCGTGCTTTAGCGTGGCGGCCAGGAAGCTCCTTTTCAAAACGTGTGCCCTTCAACTTGCCTTGTGTGGCATTGAGTATGGCTTGCTCGCTTCGTCCCTCACAAATAACCATAGGTATCGACGCAGCCATGAGCATGCGCGCAGCTTCAATCTTGGTAAACATGCCACCCGAGCCTTTTTCGCTACCAGAGCAGCCCGCTCCATCAACAATCTCGCGAGTAAACTCTTCAACAAGCTCAAGAAGCTCAGCGTCTTCTGCTACACGAGGGTCAGCAGTATAAAGTCCGTCAATATCGCTTAACAGTACTACAAGGTCGGCCTTTACCAAAATGGCAACCTGAGCAGCCAGCGTGTCATTGTCGCCAAAACGAATCTCATCAATGGCTATGGTGTCGTTTTCATTAATCAAGGGGACAACACCCAGCTCCAGCAGTCGTTCTAACGTATCACGGGCATGCAGATAGGCCTCGCGATTAATGGTGTCATTGCGCGTTATAAGAATCTGAGCCAAGGTGAGGTTCTGCTTGGCAAAGGCTCTCGCGTAACTGTTGGTCAATTCGATTTGTCCAACAGCAGCAGCGGCCTGTAGGGTCGGTATGTCGTCTGGCCGTTTAGGCGGCATGTCGAGGCGCTGCAAGCCAGCTACTATTGCCGCTGAACTAACGATAAGTATCTGGGTTCCCAAACTTCTGAGATGTGCCACTTGTTTGGCTAAATCTTCCAGATAAGATGCATTGAGCCTTCCTTCTGGGGTAGTCAAGGTCGAAGATCCGATTTTTACCACAAGCCGTTTGACCTGGGCATCTTGGTGTTCTTCATGCTGTGTCATCATTGTCATCCTCAAGCTCATCTTCGTCGGCGTATGAAAGGCTTTCAAATGCAAAGGCTCTGTTGACAATGCGTATCTCATCTCCTGGCTTTGCACCAGCCCTGGACAAGGCCTTTTCTACGCCCACCTTGTCCATTCTGCGCTGAAGGTAATCCAAGGCCTCTGGATTATCCCATTCGGTCTGCACAACCATACGCTCAACCAGCTTACCCGTAACCGCAAACACTCCTCCGCCTAAATTTTGGATTGAGAATCCTTGATCTTGCTTCCTCTTTTGATGCTGCCAAATCTTTTCGTATCTCTCACCTTTGCCTGGGGAACCATCCGTCTGTTCGGTTGATTCGCTGCGCAAAACGTGTACGCGCTCTGCAGTAGCTGCAATCAGTTGAGGTATCCCCTCTCCGGTTACTGCAGAAACCGGAAATATTCGAGGCTTTTCATAGTGAGGTGAAAACTCGTTTCCCTTGACCTTTGCTAGAGCCTCTTTGGTCAGGAAGTTGGCAAGACTCTGCAGTCTCTCCTTTGCGCCAGGCATATCCATCTTGTTGACTACCATTATCACAGGTCGTTTAGACAGCTCTTCGTCATACAAAAGCAGCTCTTGGCAAATGGTGTGGTAATCCTCAACAATATCTCTGTCCTCAAAGCCTCCGGAGCCATCGAGAACATGTAAGATAAGCGCAGTGCGCTCAATATGCCTGAGGAACTGGTGCCCCAGGCCTCTTCCCTGGGCAGCACCCTCAATAAGACCAGGCACATCGGCAACGACAAAGCCTAAGTCGCCACTACGCACCATTCCCAGGTTGGGCACAAGTGTGGTAAAGGGATAATCTGCAATTTTAGGCCGTGCGGCGCTCATGCGCGCTATGAGAGAGGACTTTCCAACTGAAGGCAGACCTACAAGCGCAGCGTCGGCCATCAGTTTCATCTCGAGCTCCACCCACAGTTCTTCGGCAGGTTCTCCAAGCTCAGCAAACGCTGGAGCCCGCCTGGTGGAGGTGACAAAATGAGTGTTTCCCAAGCCACCAACTCCGCCTTCTGCCACAATGAATCGCTGTTTATGGTGTATCAGATCGGCAATGACCTCTCCCGCCTGTCTACTTTCTTCGTCGTAGGTACGCACGAGCGTGCCAAGCGGTACTCTGAGCACGAGATCCTCCCCCGATGCGCCATGCATCTTGGAGCCCTTACCGTGCCGGCCTCTCTTTGCCTTAAAGTGATGTTTGAAGCGATAGTCAATGAGAGAAGAGAGCTGTTGGTCTGCCTCGAGTATTACATCGCCTCCGCGGCCTCCATCTCCCCCATCAGGCCCGCCTTTTGGAACGTAGGCCTCGCGTCTAAATGACATGCAGCCCGCACCGCCGTCGCCACCTTTTACAGATATATGTACCTGATCAATAAACATAGGGTAAGTATTACACAATACCCCTCCTGGCGAAAGTGCCAGCGTGTATGTAATAGAAAAGATGGCTCCTTGAGCTTGCGCTCATCAAGAACCATCTTCTTAGCTTATTGCTTGTCTATGCTTACGAAGTGCGGACGTGCACCTTGCGCTTGTCACCATGGGTAAATACCAAAATGCCGTCTTTGAGCGCAAAGAGGGTGTCATCAGAGCCACGACCGACATTATCACCTGGATGGATGCGCGTGCCTCTTTGCCGTACTATGATATTGCCTATCGCAACCCTTTCGCCTGCAAAGCGTTTGACGCCCAGGCGTTTTGCTTTTGAGTCACGTCCGTTTCTGGTGGAGCCCAGACCTTTTTTATGTGCCATTTCTCTCTTGCCCTACTCTTCCTTTTTGTCCTCAGAGGACTTCTTGGTGGTTTTTCTCTTGGGTTTTTCTTCTGCAGGAGTATCTTCTGTAGAAGCCACTTTAGCAGGAGCATCTTCAGCGGGAGCCTTTACCGTTCTCTTGCGAGTAGGTTTTTTCTCGACCGCTTCTTCTGTGCTCTTTTCTTCTACGCTGCTCGCTTTAGGTTGTGCTGGCTTCGTTGTGCGCGCCTTTTTGACCTCAGTCTTAACCGCAGTTTCTTCATTGCTCTCAGCAGCCGGTGCAGCTACCTTCTTAGCCGCAGGCTTTTTTTCCACTTTTACTTCATCGCTAGCAGTGCTCTTTTTAGCGGCCGGTTTTTTGGTGGCCTTAGGAGCTTTACCATCCAGACTGATGCTATCAACCTTAAGCCTGGTTAGGTTTTGACGATGACCCTTAAGACGCTTATAGCCCTTGCGCTTTTTAAACTTAAAAATAATCTGCTTATCGCCCTTGAATTGATCAACAACTGTCGCCTGAACTTTGGCATTTTCAAGTGCCTCAGCATCGGTGGTGATTTTTGACCCATCGGCAATAAACACTACTTCCAGCTCAACGGTACCGCCTGGTTCTACAGAAAGCTTTTCGACCTCTATGGTGTCGCCAACTGCAACTTTATATTGTTTACCGCCAGTTTTTACTATCGCATACATCAAGTGCCTTTCGTTAGCAGTGTTATTAACTCACCCACTAAAGGGAGTGGAATTCATTGGCTCCCCGGGTAGGACTCGAACCTACAACAAATCGGTTAACAGCCGATTGCTCTGCCATTGAGCTACCGAGGAGTGCGGTCGCAAGTACAAGATTATAGCAAAACCTTGAGAGAATACCAGATTTTTATATAAAGCTTTTTCGATACACTCGACTAGAGGGTAAAGTCAGGCTAAAACCTGGCGTCACCAAGGCTCGATAACCTTCTTATAGACACATGCCTATAAGAAGGGCTCTCGAGCCTGGATATTAATTTGGTTACGAGCGGTGATTACACCTCTGCGTTAATGGTGAGCAGCAAGACTGCGTCGTGCTCTGCAGCCTCAAGTATAATCTCCTTGGTGAGCACTGTGCCCTTTGACACCTTGAATACACCGTTTTCGCTCTCTACGTCTGACTGAAGTACAGCACCTTCGAGGAAGCCCATGATCTCCTCATCAGAAACCGTTGTCTCCTCTTCGGCTGGCGGAGCGACAACTACTGGCTCTTCGGCTGGCGCAGCGACAACTACTGGCTCTTCGGCAACAACTGGAGCCGGAGCTTCAGGTACCTCAGTACTTGCCGCCATGACACCAGCACCAAAAGCAGCGGGTGCTGCAACAACGGGTGATTCGCCGGTTACACCACGAAGGTCAATAGCAGTGGGGGTTCCGTCATCCACAAATACAAAGTCAGAAGAGAAGAACAAGAAGGAGTCCGAAGAATACGACTGTCCACTTTCTAACTGCAACTTGGTGACTCCACCACTCACGGTGTCAAATTCAAATCCTTGTACTGGGCTGAGCTTGTTTCCGGTCTTAGAAAAGACCTCTTCCTTGAGCAAGACATAGCCTTCTTGCAGCACCTTGTTTGAGAAGGCATCATTAGCTGCGAGAAAATCATCGCGGCTTTGCACCATCATAAAGGTGTCTCCTACTGAGAGCGCCTTTTCAAAGGGTAGAACCAAAATCGAGCCTGTGCTGTCATTATTGATGATGTAGTGACAAACAGTCATCGTATCACTGTTAACTCGTAAAGCCTTAACGCTGCCCAGTTTTTTTTGCGACTCCAGTACCACTACGTCTCTGGTAAGAATTGTCTCATTGGTTTCCATAGGTATCCTTCCTTGCATTGTTCCTGTAATTAAACTCACATCTATTTTATCGCATCATGATTGCCTCCAGTAGGCAATCTTACGATAGAACCCTCAAGCACCATATAGGTGTCTCGCGACAAAAACTGTGTATCAACTACGCTTCCACGATAATGATACTCCCTAAATGATTCCACCATATAAAAAGTCGAGTTAAACATTACCTCGTCAAACTCCATGTCGCTCGGTAAACCAGTACCAGCTCGGTGGTAACTAATGGTAGTAGAGCTGGGAATAATCTCATGTTCTTCTTCTAAAAATGCCTCACCGATAAGCGAAACTGTCACGGCTGAGTCCGCAGCCGAAGCCTGTATGGTCACCGGTTGATACGTGCTATTGGTAATTCTGAGATCCATGGCACCATACTCAACTGCCGCATCCAAGCCAAGCTCAACATAGTCTATGATCGTTGTATCGTGAGCGTGTCTCTCATCAATCGCGAGATTTGCAATCAGTGCTGCCATATAAAGAGCGGTGGCCACCTGGCTGATTCCTCCGCCTCTACCGGGAACAATCTGGTCATCGCGTGCTACGGGAGCCAATTGGTAGCGGTCATCGTTTTGCACATCACCAACTACCTCGTTAAAAGAAAAAGTGTTGCCCGCTTCGATGATAGTTCCATTAAGGGATTCTGCAGCCAAGCGCAGGTTCTCGTTCCTGCCTGCTTCTTCATTGGTCGATACTGCAACATGCTCCCCAATAACAGCATTATCTTCGGATCCATTGGCAGCGCCATATGAGGGATCACCTTCGTTTGCATGCTGACCATTAGCTCCACCTTGCTGCGCCCCCGTATTGTGGTACATCTGCAAATTTCCTGAGTAGCTGGCAACCATAAACCCTGCTATAACAAAGCAGCAAACAAAGAGTAGTGGTAAAACGATTACTACACCACTCTTTGCAAGTTTTTGTAAGAAAGTCTTCTCTTTACTATCTGTCATTTAAGCATCTTCATTATAGCTTGCAGTTTCATCTTTTGAGCAGGGCTCAAATTCTGTTCTGATGATAATAGCTCCGCCAGCCTTCGTACATCGCCGAGCTTCTTAGCGTTGACATACGAATTCATAGCTGCAAACAGCGCACGCCTTCTGTCCTCAGGCTTGTCAGCCAACAATGAACTTTCTTCAAATATGACAGCTGAGATTGGCCAAAGATCCCGCTTTGCCATAGCCTCAGCTTTTTGATAACAGCTATCAAAACTCACTCCTGCAACAACAGGCTTTTCTTCCTTTGCTACAACACTGCTCGTTGCGGGCACTAACACGGACTGAGTTTGCGAGTCCACGACCGGTTCCGGTGCAAAGAGAGGCTCGGTCTCAAGCGGAGGAATTGGCTCTGGCGCTTGTTGAGGCTCTTGATCCTTCGTGGCAAAGGGCGCTACGACAGCATCCACGGAGACAGGTTCCTTTTTGTCTATTTCTGTTTTTGAGCCAACGGCAATTGCAGCGACTGGTATCGGGGCGGTTATCGCTTTATCAGGAACCTCAGTGGTAAACACATCCTCAGTCGTATCGACAGGTGCGCTCACGGCACTTAAGACGGCTTCCAGCTCGGCCATCAGCTCATGGTCTGGCTCATAATCATCGTCTGGTATAGGCTTGTGAATTGCCTCTTCAAGGAACTCAAGAGTAAAGGGTATGTCGTCAACAGCCATCTGATCACTAGACTCAGGTATCGCAGCCAAGAACTGATCGTCCAAAACAAGCGTATCTTCGTCCTCGCTCGTACCCGCAAGGAAGAAGTCTTCATCAATAGCCTCTTCTGTATCCACCGGCACTGCGAGGAGAGCCGTGGTTTGTACATCGAGCGGTTGATCAATCTGATCGAGCTCAAGTTGATCGGATTCAAGATGGCTCAAGGTGTCATCAAGAGTCTCTTCCAGCGGTGCTTGGCTTGTTTTGTCCACAGGCTTCTTCCTGGGCTCTGGAATCTTGATGAGTATGTAGTAGAGGGTAATTGGCAGCAGCACACTGGCAGCAACAAAAATAGGAGTAGTGGAGTACTGCCCTAAGAACTCAGCAACAATAAAGTACCCCAGCATCACGACAAACAATGACGCAAAGGCTACCACTACCGCCCTACGTTGGCTCTTGCCCCTGCTAAAGAAAACTGCAACCAAGGGCCCTACTACAAAGACTATGACAAGTAACACAATGACTATAATAGAAATATTATTCAAAACGCTCCTATGTGTCTAACTCTACTTGCGGGAGAAAACATAAGTATCCCATATGATACCATAAGAATACGATTTGACTTGGTTTTATAGATTATTTAAGGAAGCCGGCAAAAAGATAATCAGCGAGGTGCAATATTGAGCTATCAAACGGTTAAGTTGGACGAAGAAAACAGTGCTTTGGTGATTGTGGATCAGACTAAGCTGCCCCTTGCCTTTGAGTATCTCACTCTCACAAAACTAGATGAGACCCGAGAGGCTCTTTGTCAGCTCAAGGTGCGCGGTGCCCCGGCCATGGGAGTTGCCGCTGCCCTGGGCGCATACGTCGTATCGCTGAGGGTCGATGCTCACGACTACTTGAGCTTTGCGCGGCAGTTTAAAGAAATCAAGGACAGCTTGGGATCCTCGCGACCTACGGCCGTTAATTTGTTTTGGGCGCTAGAGCGCATGGAGCAGGTGGTTTTAAATAGCTCTCAAAGCACTGTTGATGAAATCAAGGCGATGTTGCATGATGAAGCCGTTGCCATAATGCGCGAGGACATTTTTGCCTGCAAAGCCATCGGAAAACATGGCCTGAGTCTTCTTCAAGACGGCAGCGGAATTCTGACGCACTGCAATGCAGGTCAACTTGCAGCCGTGCAGTACGGCACTGCTCTTGCACCAGTCTACCTTGGTCACGAACAGGGCTATAGATTCAAGATGTTTGTTGATGAGACGCGCCCCCTGTTGCAGGGTGGGCGGCTGACAGCCTTTGAGCTACAGGCTCAGGGCATAGACACCACTCTCATATGCGACAGCGCAGCCTCATTGGTTATGCAAAAAGGCTGGATTCAAGCCGTCTTAGTAGGCAGTGATCGTATAGCTGCCAACGGTGATGCATGCAACAAGATCGGATCATCTGGCTTGGCAATTCTGGCAAATCATCATGAAATTCCATTTTACGTTTGCGCTCCTACCTCCACCATAGACATGCACACTGCACACGGAGGTGATATTTACATTGAAGAGCGTCCGGAACATGAAGTAACCACCACGTGGTATGAGCATAAAATGACTCCAAAAGGCATCAAGGTGTACAACCCGGCGTTCGATGTCGTTTCCAACAATCTGATTTCTGCCATAGTTACCGAAAAAGGCCTGTGTCTACCACCCTACAGAAAAT
The DNA here is from genome assembly GCA_009784945.1 of Coriobacteriia bacterium. Lineage (GTDB taxonomy): Bacteria > Actinomycetota > Coriobacteriia > Coriobacteriales > UBA8131 > WQXH01. The sequence continues at coordinate 179,650 of WQXH01000001.1, forward strand.
CCCTCGCAGACCTGTTCTGACAAAGCGCAAGCGGAGCAATCCAGCTTGCCTGGGTTGCGTAGCTGAGCGGAGTTTGCCTTTTTTGGGGCCCCCGCAAAGTACACTGAGCAAAGCGAGGGACTTTGTGGGGAGAAGGAGCGGCAACGAAGCGGGCGGAGCAATCCAGCTTGCCTGGGTTGCGTAGCTGAGCGGAGTTTGCCTTTTTTGGGGTCCCCGCAAAGTACACTGAGTA
>WQXH01000002.1 GCA_009784945.1 Coriobacteriia bacterium
AAAAAGCGTCTTGAGTCTTGTGCTATGTCAGCCTTGAGGTCTAAGGCTGAGCCAGCAATCTTTGGGTCAGTGCCATGAACGGCAAGTATCTGCTCTAAAAGGGCGTCATGTAAATAGTGCTGACTTTCGTGGTAGCCCTCCTTTATCTGGTCAAATCCCACTGAAGTGCTTTTTTACACCTCCAGTGGGATTCGATCACACTTTTAGCGAGCACTACAGCATTCTGATTAGCACTGCTTCGTCGGCAAGCATGCCCAGTTTTTCTATTTCTGCAACAACGGCCTTGAGGTCTCCTTCGCGCGTGGGATGTGTTACGAAGATGAGCTCTGCGTTTCCTGATCCGTCGGCAGCTGGGTACTGCATCATTCTCTCGATTGAGACTCCCTTGTCGGCAAAGGCTGTTGCGGTCTGAGCAACTACTCCCACACGATCGGGCACCGGCAGACGAAGATAGTAACTCATGACCACATCGTCCATCGGCTTAAGCGGTAGCTGCTCGGTGCCAAAGCGGATATAGGGACGGGTGATATCGTATGCAATGCGCTGGCTCACTTCGATGAGATCGCCCACTATAGCACTGGCTGCAGCCCCTGCACCGGCACCCTCGCCATAAAACATTGTTTCGCCCACGCTGTCTCCTACAACAAAGATGGCATTAAAAACGCCGTTAACGCTGGCAAGGGCGTGGCTGCACGGCAACAGCGTAGGGTGTACGCGCATGTCGATTCCCTCGGGGGTGCGGTGAGAAATGGCAAGCAGCTTGATGACATAGCCCATGTCTTTGGCGTTTGCAATATCGAGCGGCGTAATCTGGGTAATACCCTCTGTGGGAACTTGATCCAAAACCACCTCTGTATTAAAGGCGAGTGTGGTGAGGATGGCTATTTTTGCTGCTGCGTCATGCCCCTCAACGTCTGCCGTAGGGTCAGCCTCGGCATAACCGAGCTTCTGGGCTTCCTTGAGCACTGTGTCGTAATCTGAGCCATGCTCGGCCATCTGCGTAAGCATATAGTTGGTGGTACCATTGACAATGCCCAGCACGCTTTCGATACGATTACCAATAAGCGAGTTGCGCAGTGCTCCAATGATGGGAATACCACCGCCAACACTGGTCTCAAAGGCCAGCTCAACTCCCTTGGATCCGCTGAGCTCCAACAGCTCATAGAAGTCTTGAGCCATGACCGCCTTGTTGGCGGTAACCACCCTCTTGCCAGCCTCCAAAGCGGCAAAAACGAACTTTCTGGCTATGCCCGTGCCGCCTACAACCTCAATGACGATGTCGATCTCTGGATCATTTACAATGTCAAATCCGTCTGTGGTAAAGATGTCTCCAACGCCAAGTTTTTGAGCCTCTTCAACGTCAAGCGAGGCAACCTTGACCAACTCTATATCAACGCCCTGGTCGCGTAAGAAGTTTTTGCGATGCTCATTGAGTATGCGCACTACTCCCCCGCCTACTGTTCCGAGCCCTATCATGCCTACTTTTATCGTCCTCATGTTTCTAACCTTTCCGGCTTGCTGTGAGTGGCATCTTGACTTTCAAACCAATCTACTCACCCGCAGTAATCCTCTTTCCTCTCGTTAATTCAATTCTATCCGAGATCTCTTCTCAAGAGATCTTCGTAGGTCTCTCTGCGCTGTACGACGGTGGCTGCGCCTTGTTCTACAAATACTACGGCTGGGCGCACCTGGGCATTATAATTGCTACTCATAGTAGCATTATATGCACCAGTGCCGAGTACGGCAACGATGTCGCCCACTTCTGGTGTTTGTATGGAGGCATCTACTGCTATCATGTCGCCGCTCTCGCAATGCTTGCCGGCCAGTGTAACCAGGGTATCGCGTGCTTGGTTGGCCTTGTTGGCAATGACCGCCTCGTAGCGAGCATCGTAAAGAGCCGGGCGGATGTTGTCGGTCATACCACCGTCTATGGCTACGTAACACCTGATGCCCTTAAGATCCTTGATGGCTCCAACCGTGTAAAGAGTCACACCGGCGTTGGCTACTATGGATCGCCCTGGCTCAACGATGATTGTCGGTTCAGGCGCACCCACATTGCCAAAGGCTTCTGTAACGTGTTGAGTGATGAGCCTTCCATACTCTGCTATCGTTGCAGGTTCATCGCTTGCCTGATAGGCAATGCCCAGCCCACCTCCCAAATCAAGAATCTCAGGCGCGCACTGGTATGTTGTGTGCATGAGCTCTGCAAAGGCAGCCAAAACACCAAGAGCCTCTGCGTATGGTCGAATCGAAAAAATCTGCGAGCCCAGGTGAATATGCAGACCTTTGAGCTTGAGCCCGGGGTTCTCCAAAGCGGTGCGCACCGCTTGTTCGGCCATGCCATCGGTAATACCAAAGCCAAATTTACTGTCCTCAGCACCGGTGACAATGTAGTCATGGGTGTCTGCAACCACACCAGGCTTGATGCGCAGCAAAACAGGCTGCTCGATGCCGCGCTCCGTAGCAATACGACTTATACGCTCTATCTCCTCCAAGCAATCTACTACAATGAGCCCCACACCAGCTTCGATAGCCTCGGTAAGTTCTTGCACTGTTTTATTGTTGCCGTGCACAATGACATGTGCTGGATCAAAGCCTGCTGCGAGTGCAATGGCAAGCTCGCCACCGCCGCTCACATCAAGGTAGCAACCTTCTTCAGCCAAGATGCGCACCATGGCTTTGTTCAGAAAAGCCTTGCCTGCATAGGCCACCGTGATGTCCAGGTCAAAGGCCTCCTTATACGATGTAAGCTGATGCTTGATATGCTCAACATCCATCACATACAGAGCCGTACCCTGGTCTCGTGCCAACTCAACCAAGTCTACTCCTCCAACAAAGAGCCTGCTTGTGCGTACTTCAGCAGTTTTGGGCAGCACTGCTCCAAGCTCAGTTGTAGTACGCCCATCGGCTTGTGCGTTGGGGTTTGGTACTAAATGTCCCATATCACTCTCCTCTTTTCCGGCTTACTGTGAGCGGCATCTTGACTTTCAAACAAACTTCGTGCCTCAGTCATGTATCAGGTATACACTCCTATCGGCACGAACTCTGTTTTCAAGTCAATCTACTCGCTCACAGTAACCCTCTTTTCCGGCTTACTGTGAGCGGCATCTTGACTTTCAAACAGACCTCGCTCCTCAGTCTCAACTCTAAACTCAAAACTCAAAACTCTTGCTTTACATTCTCTCTGGTGCGCTTACGCCCAACAGTCTTAATACCAATGCCAGGACGCGGCGAGCGGCTTCGCTCAGGTACAGACGAGCTAAACTGAGCTCGGCATCCTCACCAATGATAACGCAGCTGGTATAGAACTTGTGGTAACACGAAGCCAGTTCTTCTGCATAGTGAGTGAGCTTAAAGGGTGTAAGGTCGCGAGCGCATTGCTCGATGAGGTCGGCAAGCGAGCTCATGCATCGTATGAGATCCTTTTCGGTATCTTCTTGCAAGAGGGCGAGTGCTTCATCATTGAGAGCGCCAAGCGCCTCTACGTCCAGGCCAGCATCTGCGGCCTTACGCAATACGGAGCAAATTCGCGCGTGGGCATATTGTACGTAATACACGGGGTTAGAAGCATCTTGAGTCTTGGCTACCTCAATGTCAAAATCCAGAGGCTGATCAGCCGAGCGCGAGAGCATGAGGTACTTGGTGGCATCCACACCCACCTCCTCAACCAATTCTTCAAGGGTGACCATCTCGCCCGTGCGTTTAGACATGCGAACAGGCTGCCCATTACGAAACAGGTTAACCAGCTGTCCAAGTACTACTGAAAGCTTGCCCTCGTGTCCCACTGCCGCTACTGCTGCTTGCATACGCGCAACATATCCGTGATGGTCGGCACCCCAGATATTAATAAGGAACTCAGAGCCGCCCTTGGGTCTGTCCTCCGTTACAAGGCGCTCAAACTTGTCCAGATGGTAGGCAATGTCGGGGGCAAAGTAGGTGCAAGAACCATCGCTCTTGATAAGCACACGGTCTTTATCGTCACCATAACTGGTGCTTCTAAACCATGTGGCATCTTCGTCTTCATAGAGATAACCGACGCCCCTCAGCTTTTCGAGCATGGTTTCGATAGGAGTAGCCTCACTGGCCACTGATGGCTCATACAAAGAGCGCTCGCTAAACCAAACGTCAAAGTGCACCCCCAACTGAGTACAGAGTTCTTGTTGGCCCTCAAGCATGCGCGTGTAGCCCAGCTCTCTCATAATGGCATTGCGCTCATCAGCTGGCACATCAAGGTAGGCGTTGCCGTATTCCTGAGCGAGCTCCTTGCCTATGTCAACAAGGTAAGTACCATGGTAGCCATCTTCGGGCACTGCACCATCTACGCCTAATTCCTGGAGGTAGCGTGCCGCAACGGACTCACCAAACTTGTCCATCTGGCTGCCTGCATCGTTGACATAAAACTCGCGGCATACCTCCCATCCCGCATGTTCCAAGATATTGCACAGCGCATTGCCCAGTGCAGCCCAGCGACCATGACCTACGTGCATGGGGCCGGTGGGGTTAGCAGAGATGAATTCGACGTTTATGGTTTTGCCTGCTCCCACGCTAGCTTGTGCATAGGCAGCGTCTTTATCAAATGCCTCTCGCAGTAGGGCAACAAGTGCCTTGCCCGATAGTGTCAGGTTGATGAAGCCCGGGCCGGCAATCTCGATGCTTTCAAAACTGTCATCCTGGGATAAATGCCCAACGATGATGTGAGCCACCTCACGAGGATTCTTGCCCGATTCCTTGGCCAGTTTGAGGGCTATGGTGCTTGCCCAGTCGCCGTGAGTGGCATCGCGCGGGCGTTCCACAGCACTTTGTGGGCTGTCTAAAAGAGTGAGTTCTCCAGCATCCATTGCGCGTTCAATAGCCTGATTAATGAGTGCTTCTACCTTGTATCGCATGTCCACGCAACACTTTCTGATTGTGATTCTTGGCTTTGACTTTCCGTCAAACAGAGTTCCTGATTATACCTTATAATGGCAGCTGGCTTGACTGTCTGACTGCTCGCGGTCTGACTACCCACGAGAGCGAAGGGATTGCCTGTGGAAGAATTACCTTGGTTTTGGATTTGGATTGTTGCTGCTGCGGTGCTCTTTATAGGAGAGATGCTTTCGCTGTCATTTTTCTTGCTGCCCTTTGCCATTGGGGCAGTCGTTGCTGCCATCTGCAATGCGCTTGGGCTGGAATTGGTATGGCAAATCATAGTCTTTATTGTCGTATCGGCTGTTTCTTTGGCAGCACTGAGGCCCTTTGCTCGGCGCATCACTAAAAAAGCAAGCGGTGCCAAAGCTGGTGCCGAGCGCCTCGTAGGCATGAAGGGCGCAGTAATTGAGGGACAAAGCGCAACACGCGACTTTAGAGTAAAAGTGGATGGAGAGCCTTGGAATGCCAGTGCCGCAAGCGGTGCCACACTGGTGCCGGGAACACCCATAGAAGTGCTTGCCGTTAACAGCAATTCGTTGGTGGTAGAAGCTTTGCCGCAAAAGGATCAGAGTGATTCTTACCGAGAGCCCCTGGCTTCAGAGCAGACACAAAAAGGGGTTAAGGATCCCCTTGAGGCTCCCCACTTTGTAGACGTGGATGAGAGTCGCAAGAAGTCATCCAACGAGCAGTAGTAAACGGTAATGAGCAGTAACAAACAGTAGCAATCAATTCTGTGACAGTAAGAACTCTTCAGTAACAGATAGCTCAGTAATAGAAAGGCGTTGCCATGCTAGAAGATTTAGTAGGAGTAAGTGCCATTATAGGCATTATCGTCATCATCGTTTTATTAATATTTGCCATTCGGGCGGTTCGGATAATCCGTCCGCACGAAAAGGGTGTTGTTGAGCGGTTGGGTCGCTATTTGCGCACCTGGGAGCCGGGGCTACACATCCTGATTCCCTTTGTAGATCGCGTAACGAAGGTAGACATGCGCGAGAACGTCGTAGACGTACCCCCGCAAGAAGTAATCACCAAAGACAACGTAGCTGTAACCGTAGATGCCGTGGTCTACTACGAGGCCACCGATCCCTTTAAGCTCATCTATAACGTTGCAAACTTCTTCTTGGCTGCAACCAAGCTGGCGCAAACCAATTTACGTAATGTCATTGGAGAGATGCAGCTGGACGAGAGTCTAACCAGCCGTGAAAAGATCAATGTGACCCTCAGAGACATCCTCGACGATGCCACCGACAAATGGGGTGTGCGCGTTGTTCGCGTAGAGCTCCAGCGTATTGAGCCGCCAGCAGACGTTACTCAGGCAATGCATCGGCAAATGAAAGCCGAGCGCGACCGCCGCGCCATGATTCTCGAGGCCGAGGGCGATAAAACCGCAGCCATCGAGCGTGCCGAGGGCACCAAGCAAAGCGCCATCCTCGAGGCAGAGGGTCGAGCCACCGCCATCAAAGAAATTGCCAACGCCGAAAAGGCACAAAAGATTCTCATTGCCGAGGGTGAGGCTCAAGCAATCACCAACGTCTTTAATGCCATTCATGACGGAAGACCTACTGATGATCTGTTGGCCTATAACTACATTGGTGCCCTCAAAAACATCGCTGATGGCAGAGCAACCAAGATCTTCTTGCCGCTCGAAATGCAGGGTGTAGGCAGTGTGGTAGGCTCCATAGGAGAGCTCATTAAAAGCTCGCAAGAGTCTCCCTCTTCATAACTGGAAACCGGCCGCAACCCAAAAAGTCTCACTTAGAGTCTTTTTGGGTTGTATGTTGTTCATTGGATAACCATGCACTACGTGATTGTATTTCTAGAGGGAGTCATTACCTTTATCTCGCCCTGTCTTCTACCCTTGCTGCCTGTCTATCTGTCTTTTTTTGCTGCGGGCAAAGAAAACAAGCAGCGCGCCTTGGTAAATTCACTGGGATTTGTCTTGGGCTTTACGATTATATTCGTAGCGCTCGGTGCCTTTGCTGGCACAGTAGGACGCTTCTTTCTTGAGCACACTACCATCATCAACATCATCGCCGGCCTTGTTGTCATCATCTTTGGTCTCAATTTCTGCGGGCTCATCAAGATTGGTTTCTTAAACCGCGTAGCAGGCAAGGACGCTCCCAGCAAGGAGTTGCGTTTTTCCTCTGCGCTGGTATTTGGTATAGTCTTTTCCATTGGGTGGACACCTTGCGTAGGAGCCTTTCTTGGTTCTGCTTTGATGCTTGCTTCGCAACAGGGCTCCACTTTGGTAGGAGTACTGATGCTTTTGGTGTATTCGCTCGGCCTGGGAGTTCCCTTTGTTCTCAGTGCAGTTTTGGTTGACAGGCTTAAGGATGCATTTGATACAATCAAGCGCAACTACCAAATCATCAACATCGTGTCTGGCTGCTTTCTCATTATCGTAGGCATTTTGATGGCAACCGGACTGTTGGGACGAGCACTAACCATGCTTTCTTTCTAGGAACGTTTAAAGGAGTACGAATGAATAAAAAGGCAATAGTGATAATTGCGCTGGTAGCTCTTGTAGTATCCATAGCTCTGGCGAGCTTGGCGTACAGCATTTTGACCAGCTCGGGAGAAGTGGGGGGCACTCCAGGCTCCCTGATAACCGGGGGAGCTGGACAAGGCAATAGTATGTCCGGGCAAGCCGCTGAGGCAAACTCCAACGATGCCGCAGCAGAAGGAGAAGACAGCGCCAGTTCTGGAACTGCAAACGTAAGCGGTCAGGCAGATGCACTAAGCAGCTCTGCGGCTCCAGATATACAGATTCTTGACAGTGAGGGTAATGCCGTGAGGCTCTCAGACTTCAGCGGCACGCCCGTTGTACTCAATTTCTGGGCAAGTTGGTGTCCGCCCTGCGTGCATGAAATGCCCGACTTTGAGCGCGTGTATCAAGAACTGGGTGCAGAAGTTCAATTCATCATGCTCAATGCAACCGACGGACAAAGAGAGACCGTAGCAACTGCATCGCAATTCATCAGTGCTGAAGGGTTCAACTTTCCTGTATTCTTTGACACAGAAGGCGAAGCTGCTCTTGCCTACAATATCACTGCAATACCTGAGACACTTTTTATAGACCGTGAGGGTAATATAGTCGCTAACCATATTGGCGCAATGAGCGAGCAGCAACTACGCAGCGCACTTGAGTTGATTATGTAACAGTTGCACACTATGCCAGGAACTGCCTGGGTTGGAGCCCAGACAGAGCAAGGAGCTTCATATGAAAAAAGGATTGCTTTTGTTAGTGGTAGCAATGTGTGCTGCTGGACTTCCAGCTGGGTGCATCACCTCGCTTGGCCACGATAGAGCTGTGGTCAAGCTCAATGGAAATCCAACCACCGGATACAACTGGAGCCATTCCATCACTCCCGAAGGCATTGTCGAGCTGGAGTCCGTAGACTACAAGCAAGACAGGGCATCTTCTCAAATGACCGGAGTAGGCGGAACCTTCACCTTTACCTTTGTAGCACTTAACCAGGGCAATGCAGAAATCATCTTTGCCTACGAGCGAGAGTGGGAAGACCAGCCCCCGGTTAATACCGCAGTCTATCGAGCCACGGTAGACGCAGACAATAATCTTAAGTTGGAAGAAGTTCAGCCTGCTGCCAACTGACAAGACACAAAAGGCTCAGCAGATTGCAGCTTGCTCTCATCTGTAGCCTATAAAGCAAGGAGACTCCCGTGCAATTCAAGCTAGAACACTATACTCACCCTGATTTTTCTTTGCCCATGCTGGCAAACGCCCCTGATGCACAATTGGCAGAAGCTCCCCTGGACGGCGTTGCGCCCAAAGAGTTTCATGCAACCACCATCTTTCCGGAATACTTTAAGGTCAACGGCAGATGGCTGCTTGCACAGGAAAGTCGTATGGACTGTGCTGCCGTACTGGAGCAAGACACGATCCATGTACGCGAACTACGCCGTCTCAAAAAGGGCGACCAAGTCTTTGTTGCCAGGAGCGAGAGTGGCGAGCACGGCATCTTTGTGCACACAGATGGCTTTGATGAGGCCGAGCAATCACCTGGCGAGCGCTTTGCCTTTAGACAGGGCAGAAGCAGAGAAACAGCTTTTTCTATGGACTATGATTTTCTGTATCAGCAGCTGCGCCATGAGCGGGAGCACGGCTACATCGTCTGGGTTGCTGGTCCAGCCTGCACCTTTGATGCTGACAGCAGAAATGCCTTCTCCGAGCTATGCGCAAACGGCTACGTGCATGCCCTTTTGGCGGGCAATGCCCTGGCAGTGCATGATTTGGAAGCCTCTTACAAACACAGCGCCTTGGGGCAAGATATTTACACGCAAAAAACCTACCCACTTGGACACTATAATCATCTCGATACCATCAATAAGGTGCGTGAGCACGGATCCATTACCTCTTTTATCGAGAGGGAGCAGGTGCACGAAGGCATTATGTTTCATTGTGTCAAGCACGACATTCCCTATGTGTTAGCTGGATCCATCAGAGACGATGGTCCTTTGCCCGAGGTTTATGCAGATGCCTATGCAGCCCAAGACGCCATGCGCACGCACATCAGCAAGGCAACCACGCTCGTCTGTCTGGCAACAACCTTGCACTCCATAGCCGCTGGTAACACCGCACCCTCTTTTAGAGTCTTGCCCGATGGCACCATACGACAGGTATACCTCTACATGGTCGACATCTCTGAGTTTGCCGCCAACAAGTTAAGCGACAGAGGCAGCCTTTGCGCCCGAAGCATCATCACTAACGTGCAAGACTTTCTTGTGCACACTAACAAAAACCTCAGGCTGTAGAGGAAGCACTTCATTTTTTATCTTCATCCCCAAGCTTGTCGAGCTTTGCAATCTTAGGCAGCAAAAAGGTGATGGCAAAGACTATGAACATGCCTATGCCACTGATGACAAATATGGGAGCTACTCCAATAATATCTCCCACGGCACCAGCAAGACCAAGCCCTACCAGGGAGGCAACAGAGAGCAACGAATTAAATACCGAGAGCACACGGCCAAGCTTATCGGGAGCAATATTCTTTTGTATTACCGCTATTAAAGGCGCATCAAAGAGCACGCCTGTTATTGCCATAAGACCGGTGAGGGCAAAAAACCACCAAAACGCCGTAGGCGGCAACAGGCCACACACCATGACTATCAGCGCGCAGGCGCCAAGAGAGATTCTGATAAGCAAAGTGAGGCGTTTGCCGCCACCCCAGATGCCAAGGGCTACCGTTCCTGCCAAAAAGCAGCCGCCCCAAACAGCCTCGATGGCAGCAGCATGAAAACCTCCGCCATTAAAGTGCTCTACCGTCATCAGAGGAAATAAAGCGGCCATGGGCATGAAGAAGACACAGGCAATAGCCACCGCTACAAAGAAGGGCACCATGCCCTCTTTATTGCGAATTGCCCGTATGCCGTCCTTCATCTCGTCAATAACCTTGGTCTGCTCTTCTTTGGTCATTTGCCCCTCAGGTATGCGCACAAAGAAGAGAACGCTACAAGCAATCAAGGCACCCAAGATATCAGTTGATAGCGCCAGCTCAAGTCCCACGAGCTCAAAGAGCAGGATGCCAAGCGCAGGGCCAACAATATTACCGGCAGCAGCCAAGCCCGAAGTCATGCTGCTTACACGAACCAGATGCTTTTCGGGCACCAACAGCGGCATAGCCGCACTCATGGCCGTATAGTGAAACACCTGCCCCAGCGAGCGGATGGCAATCATTATCAATACCAACAACACGCTCTCTTTACCCAAGATAATTATGACGATCATCAAAACTGTCACAGCTGCAATAAACAAGTCTGCTGCAATCATGATGTGTTTACGGTTGTACCTATCAACGATAGAGCCCGCAATAGGAGACAAGAGAGCCATGGGCAAGAGGTAGAATATCGTGCCCAGGATTAAAATCAGAGCGCTTCCGGTCTGTGTGAGATACCAGATGAGGGCAAATCCTGCGGCAGCACTGCTGAGCAGCGAAAATATCTGGCCACTAAAAACTATGCCAACGGTTTTCATCCAGTCTCTAGGTGCTTCGACTCCCGAAGCAGTAAGACGAGAGCTGTCTATAGTATCAGTAGGGGTGATTTGTTCATTATTATGTTCCATCGTAACTCCATCTATCGTTGAATAGCGTCTTTGCCAAAAGACGCTCGGCATGTCCTGCTTGTTTGCACCTAGTTTGAGACTAGGCTACAAACCTCAACTTGATGGATAACACTAAATTGCCTCCTCGGCTCTTTGGAACATCTACCTGAGTATAACAGAAAGCCCGCAGAAGGAAAGACCTTTATATTGACAGACCTTGATGTGACAACTGTGTCAGTTACAGTTCAGTCTATACATCGTCATTGCGGGCTTGACCCGCAATCTGAGACGCATTTTGGTAAGATTGCGGCTCGGAGGCCGCAATGACGGACAGAGTGTGAGCTGCCGCGGTAGCGGCTTAGTACAGTAACCTGTGTCAAGGATGCCAGGGATAAATCGACCTGGCATCCTCAGTTGATTTTAAGCTAGGGGCTTACGGCAGCGGGCATCTCGCTATCCTCTTCTTCTTCGGTCACTTTTTTGAAAACCAGATTCATGGCAACCAGCTCAAGGCCAAGGAGTCCTGCGTTAACAAAAGTCCACCAATCCATGAGCACCATAGGCGCTGTCATATCTTGCGTCAGAACAAATACCAAAACGCCAACGATTGTCGTTGCGCAAACAGCAGCGAGCCAAGCGCTTTTGCGTCTAGTGTGCTCCCTCTCGCTGCTTGCCAAGTCGTCTTCATATTCGCTTGTGACCACTTGCCCATTTTGAGACATGAAGAAGGTTTCCATGATTTCTTTTTCTTCGGCCTCTCGTCTTCTCTGCCTGAGTGCCCTGATAAGTGTTATTGCACCTACCAGAACACCTATAACAGCGAGGAGTAAATTCACCAGTGCCCAAGACGGCACACCGGGGCTGCTAAAGAGAGGCATTCGTGTGTCTTCTATCTCAACAACCGGCAGGGCATTGTTACCGACAATGTTTGAGCCTCCATTGCGAGATGAAGGGTTGGGGGTCACAACCGACTGAGGCTCAGGTGCGGGCGCTGGAGGGGTCTGCATCGGAATGTAGATTGGGGGAAGAGCCGGCGCACTGGCTGGTGGTTGCACTGGTTGATACGTTGGGGGCAGAGTGGGTTGTTGCGCAGGCGGCTGCACTACTGGTGGCTGCGCCGGTGGTTGTGCGGGTGGCTGCACGGGTGGCACAACCGGAGGCTGTACGGGCGGATTAACGGGCGGTTGGACAGGCGGTTCAACCGGTGGCACAGAGGGAGCCTGACCACGGAAGCTGTGAGTATATAAAAGGGAGCCCACCTTTTGACCACTGCTGTTATAGGCAGATACCGCAGTTTGTTGTGAAGGCGTAACATATACCTCTATCACATAGGAGCGGCTGTCAAGGGTATATCCTGTGGCAGCAGGGGTGAGAAGGTTAAGGTTGTAGTAGAAAGTTCCCCAGCTCGAAAAGATCAAATTGATCGTAGCGCTTGAAGTTCCCTTGATACTAAAGTCTCTGCCGCTTGCAGGCATGGGATTAGTTGCTGCCTGCGGTATAAGTCTGTAAGAAAAGGTCGAGTTGGGCGGCGCAGCAACACTATGGTTAAACACCTGCTTTATCTCAACGCTTACCTCAGCAACAAAGGATGCCTCTGCTTTTTGGGTAAAAGATCCCAGGGCAAACAGGGAGATGCCAAGGGTCATTGCCACAACCATTGAGGTGACTTTTTGCGGCAGGTCTTTTGCACTTTTCCTTTTTGCCTGCCTGCTTGACCCATGCAGCTGTCTCTCGTATTCTTTTGCTTTTACTCTATCAGCTCTGCTCATATCTTCTTCTCTCTCTTGCCCTTACACTCAGGGCAGCTCGCCGGTATTCTTTTGCCCGTTTCCCTCGCTTATGTCATTGGCCGACATGAACGTTGGGTCTGCTTTATTTACCTCCCCAGTTTGTGCAGACTCTTCATTCATGTCGGCAAATGACACAATCGCCTGAGCAGCCATTTGTTTTTTCTTTTTTTTCTTGATGCAATAGGACACTAAGAGTGCTAAAACTATGATGAGCCCAATGGCCACCAAGAGCTTGATCCACGCAGCAAGGGTTTTCCAGTACTCCATTAACCCACTTGGCGTTGCGTAGTTGCTCGTCTCCTCAACAATAAAGGGATTCTCAAACAACTCATCAGAAATGCGCCCTATGAGGATGTCTCTGCCGTTTGTTGAGGCAGCAGAACAAGTGGCAAGCAAGATGATGCTGTCATATGCATTGATGTCAATGTTGCGCTGGTGTACCGTCAGCTCCGCTATTCTTTGAAGATAGGCTTGGGCTTCTTCAGTGTCTATGATGCCTGGTTTAAATATCGTTTTGTCGTAGGCGTCAGCATGAACGAAGGCAAAGAACTCAAGTCCATGTTCTTTGCCTTCGTAAAATAGCATGCCGTAGCGACGCTCTGCAAAATAGTCTTTCTTGGCAAAATCACCTATCTCACCAAACATGGTGAACTTTTCCATATGATGCCCGTAGAGAATGGAGTTGAAGTCAGAAAAGTCTCTGCTTGACTGATAATCAAGAAAAATGGCACCTGAGAGAGAGTGTTTACCCTCTGCATTGGTATTGATATAACGCATATTATCGGTGCCTTGCACCACCGGATAATCAATATGCGTGCCATACACTTCTATCCATGCTATTACGTCACTGTTGATGGCAATAAGCTCATCAAAGGATTTTGCTTCTGGAACAGGCTTGTATCGTTCGTAGTTAGTAGCTGCTGCCGCCCGATGTACCTGATCGGAGTCCCAGAGAGCATAGCCCCCAAAACTCGCGAGTATGCAGATTGCCAGTAATACCGCAGTGTTAACGGCACCGTTGGCAATCCTTATTGCTCTCGAGCGGGCTTTGCTCATTCCAGTCCTCCTCTCAGGTACAGAGCGGTGGTATCTGTGGGTAGTCAGATACCAGTGGCAGTACTAGCGAATTGTCGTTTTTATATAATGCTTTAGTCTTGCCTCTGACTTCCTGCAACACTTGACTTACGCCAAATGTGCAGGATGCCAGAAGAGTAATGCTTGATTCTTAGTTCTTAGTTTTCCACTTGCCTTTTTTTGCGCTTTACTACAATGAAAACTGCAAGGCAGCCAAGAGCCAGCAAAATGAATCCAACGTAGGGCAGGTTGCTCATGAATATGCCGGCCGGTGTTGCATCTTCGTAGGCATTGTTAAAGGCAGCCAGATTGGTGGCTTCTCCAATTAACTGAGCGGAGGTATACACCGAGCCATCCGGTATGCTGAGGCCTGCGCCCGCTGCACCGGTGGCCACAGCGCCCTGAAAACCATTGCTGGTAACACGCGCAGTGGTGATGTAGCCCGACTCACCTGACTCGCTTACTACGTAGGTTGTGCCTACAGGAGCATCCATAAATACGAGGCTCTGACCATGCGTGAGCTTAAAGCCGGTAGCGGTTGTAGAAGAAAACATGAGGTACTTTCTTCCCTGCAAATCGGTGCCAATAAGTGTGCTGCTGGCCGTACCTGTGGGGTCAAGCACGGTGGCTCCCTCCATCAGATAAGCTGCATAATGAGACTTAACAAAAGCTGGAATCAAAGTGGGAACCGTAATAGTCATGCTAAAGTCAAAAGGCCAAACCTTGCTACCAAGGTCTCCCGAAACAGACTTGCTTACCACGAGGGCAGCATTATTGGGGTCTGGATCTGGATCAGGTCCGCCGCCACCGCCACTCTTTACATATAGATTGGTAAAGGCCATGCCACTGTAAAGGGCAGATGAGTCGCCGCCTCCAGGTGAAGGATCGCCCTTGGTGCCAGAGCCGGGACTGCCGTCATCTTTTTTGACCTCAACCATGCCTATGGCATAGATGTAGCGGCTTCCCACCGTTTTTCCAGCGGGAATCTTGCCTGCTTGCGCATCGGCATCTGTGTACTCTCTCACATAGACAGTTACTCTGTACTCGGCTTGAGAGAGCGTCATGGCCTCTTGCGTACTGCCAGCAGATATAACATAGGTGCTGCCAGTTTCTTTAATGGTGTACTCATATTTACCAGCATTAGGCCAATTTATGGCACCAAAGAGTTCGGTCGACTCGAGGTAGTAGCTGCTCACGCCGTCAACCGTAGCCTCCAGCGTCTCTGCGCTTCCGTTAAAGCTAATGGTAACCACGCCAGCGTTGCCAATGGGCGGCATGATGGCAAGATTGGCAGTGGAGTCGTTATAGCTCACAGGAGCTACCGAGAAGGTAAAGCCCATGTTTGGATAGTCGGTACCTACAGGCACTTTAAGGATCTTGGTAATGGCCGCAGTATTAACTTCTGTTGGGTCAGTTTCGGCATGTGCTGGCGCTGCAAATCCCAAGCCAAGTGTCATTGCCAACATGGCTGCCAGCAGTATTCGTAGTGTCTTCTTCACGTTAATATCCCTTCCGTTTTGTATTTGGTTTACCAGCTCTTAATTCTCTACGCTTCTTTTGCGCACCTTGAAAGCAACAAAGCCTCCCAGGGCAATCAGGGCAAGTGCAAAGAGTAGATAGTAGGGCAGGTTGTTCATGTTGATGCCAGTCTCGGACATGCCGTCATTGGTGTTGGTAAAATCTGCGCTGTTGGCAGCCTCGCCTACCAGGGGTGCGGCAGCACTTGCAACGGGAATAGCCAGGCTGGCACCCTCTGCAGCAGTTACTGCAGGAGCCGCAATACCATTGGAGGTGATTATGGCAGAGGGAGTGTAGCCCGCTGACCCTGCCTCAGAAATGATATAGCTGGCGCCCACGTGCGTATTGGTAAAGGCCAGGGTTTGACCCGACTTTAGAGAGAAGGTTGTTTGCGCACCAGAGCCAAAGGCGATGTAGGAATTGCCGTTTATGTCTACTCCAGCTGCTGTTACATTATTATCTGCAAGTGCACTGCCATTAATGATTGCGCCGTTGGTATCAATGATATAAGCATGATAGGTTGCGCTCGCCACGAGCGAAGGCTTGGTAACCGTCATGGTAAAGTCAAAATAAGCAGAGCTGCTTGCGTAGTGACCACTAGTTGTCTTGCTTACTCCTAAAGTCCTGTTATTGATGGGATCAGGATCATCTGGGTCGCCATTATTCTTTGTAAAAGTGTTGGTAAAAGTTACCTGACTGTAGTCATAGAGAGTGCTCAGGGAGCCAGGGGTGGGGTCAACTTTGTCGGTACCAGGATCGCCGCCTTCTTCAACGATCCTCACAACTCCGATGGCAAAGATATAGAGGTTGCCAACTGCCTTGCCGGGGGGGATGATATCGCCGGTTTTGTACTCGCGCACATGCACTCTCATGGTGTACTGAGCATCTGAGTAAGTCATGGTATCGGTGCCTGTGTAAGTGCCAGCATTCTCGCTGATGGTGTACTCGTATATGCCTGTATCTGGCCAATTAATTGTGCCGAGAAGTGGAGCCGACTCCAGATAATAGAAGTCTACATCTCCTACCGTCTCGGTGTGGGTAAAGCTCGTTGTTGGCGTAAAAGGTATGGTCACAACGCCAGAGGTACCGATGGGGGGCATGGTAGAGGCAAGACTGGTGTCGCTGTTTACGCTCACCGGTGTAAAGTTAAAAGTGAAATTGGTCGTAGGAACCGCAGTTCCTACGGGAACCCTGAGCACCTTGGTGATAGCTGCCTCTGAATAGGCCTCCGGGGTTGCTGGGTCGGCGTGTGCCGCTGGCATAAAGGTCAAACTGAGTGCCACTGCCAACATGGTTACCATAAAAACTCGAATTCTTTTGCTCATTGTGCATCTCCTTATTACATTGCTTTTCGACATTTTTGTCGTCCTTACTTCTTCTTTGCTTTCAATCCCACTTTTTTCTCAATTCTTAAAAGTTGCGTCTTCTCAAAACACTCAGCACAGATCCTTTAGTGTCTTCTGATCTCACTGCGCCGTAGATACGACTATCGGCTACGTTTTCTCTGGCATCGCCCAGAACAAAAATCTCTCCTGGGCCAAGCGTGAGCGGTAGCTCCGGTCCATCGGCGTAGCGTACAGTCTCAAAGAAAATCCTCCGTTCCTGTTGCAGCGAGCCGTTTATTATCAAACCTCGCTCCGAAATGTCCACGGTATCGCCTGCAACCGCTACCACACGCCTTACCTGCGCCTGACCTTCATAGGTCACTACTGCGAGATCTCCGGCTCGGTAATCGGTGCCCCATCGATAAAAGACCACCAAATCACCATCTCTTACTGCCGGTTCCATACCTGCGTCGAGGTTGTAATGCAACCCGTAAACAAAGGTGAAAAGCGCTACCCCAATAAGGGCAATGGCTGCTATCTTTGCTCCAAGCATTCCCAGGTCATACCAAACCGTTTTGGGCTTGGTGGAGCGTCTTTGAGCAGCCTCAAAATCATTGCCGAGTGGGTCTTCTCTGGGTCGATTAGTTTGTTGGTTTGCAGCATCTTTTTTTAAATCATTAACCATGGTTGCCTCAGCTCCCTAACGCCTGGCTCGCAGAGTGGCACCTGTGGATGAAGAGCCCTCTTCGTCTTTTCTTCTTATGTAACTCCTTGCCACATAGGCAACAATAAGTATGCTGACAGCCAACAGCATGCCTGCAAGAACAAGGGCTGCCTCATCATAGGTGCCCACGCCCGCTTCAACCACATAGATACAATCATTTGTAAAGTCAAATATGCGACTGGGGCTCATGGCAAGCATCACGGGGATGGCATTTGAGCTGCCACCGGTGTCATGGTCTATGACTGGAGTATTGCTTGGATTGGCGCGATCGATAAATGACGTGGTGTAGCCGCTGTCGGCTGTTTCGACAATGCGTATTAAGCAGCTAACGGGCACATCTTGAATAACGATCTGTTGGCCATGTTTGAGCTCAAAGCTCAGCTGACCAGAAGAGCCCAGGAGCTTGGTGCCCGTAACCGGTATCAAAATGCCAGCTCCGCTGATGGAGTAATCAAAAGGCCTGTTTTGCGCTAAGGGCACTCCTGAACTGTCTCTAAAGTACACCGTAAAAATCCAAGGCTTGGTCTTCTGACCATAGTCGCCCGTTACTTCTTTTGTCACGGTAAGCGTAGTGTTGGGGGGAGGTTCGCTATAGATATAATAGATGGTTCTGTTTGCCGTTATTTGCGTAAGGGGAACATTTCCCAAGGTATATTGTCCAGGGGCAGCCATCGGATAAGGGCCTGTTATGCTATCCCACTTATAGCCTACAGCGTTGTAATTTGAAATGCTGGGCAAGCTGGACAAGGCTTTGCTGTACATAAAACCATCAGTTACCACAGAGGTATTGTCATTCATCAGTGAGGTGCCATTTAGATTAACGTACTTCTCTGTAAGAATGCGGTAAAGTGGGGCGCTCTTGAGCTTAACTGGCAGCCAACCTTCGTTGAGATTTGTTGTTCTTTGGTGGGAGTTATAACCACTTAAAGCGGTTATGGAGTAGAGTACGGGGCTGTCAGCGGGCAAACCCTGGCTGCGAAGGACTTGCTGCATACCTAGTGGCGTATCAACGTACACATTGTAGTTCGTTTGCCCTGCACTGCTGGGGGGAACTTGGAAGGCAAAGCAACGCCAGCTTGCCTCGGGCATCTGCAGTGCCATTAACGCATTGGTGATATCACCGTCGGCAAAGACAACCAGTTGTCCGTCAAAGGTGTATCCCGGATCAAGCTTTGCATTAACGAAGTAGCCGGTGCCATTGATAGCACCTGCTGCGTGAATTGCCGGCAGGGCACTTTGCGAGTAGGCATCGATTCTGGCACCGCTGTTAATGGTTAATTGTGCTCCGGCACCGCCAACACCACCGCCGATGCCTGCAGCATTACTGCCGCCGGCAGCCGTAACCACAGCGTTTCCAGTGATGGTGATGTTGCCGCCAGCTCCGCCGATGTTGCCGCCGCCGCCGATGCCTGCTCCAAAACTACTAAAGGTATTTACGACCGCATTGCCTCCTATGGTGATATTGCCGCCTGCGCCAGCATCCGCACCGCCGCCGATGCCTGCTCCGCGTTGCGTATACGCATTGACCACGGCATTACCTTGTATGGTGATGGTGCCACCATTGCCTTGCCGAGCGCCGCCGCCGATAGCTGCGCCATTGGTGGTAGTTGCATTAACGACAGCGCCTCCTTGGATGGTGATAATGCCACCGCTTCCGTACTCAGGACCACCGCCAATGGCTGCGCCTTCTACGCTGGTTGCGTTTATCGTGCCTCCATTGATTGTTATGTTGCCACACTCTTGAAACATATCGGGCCCGCTGCCACCGCCGATGGCCGCATACTGGTTGTTGGTAGTCGATATCGTCAAAGAACCAATGCTGGTACCAGGGTGAGTTGCACTGTCTATGGTAAGGCTGGCAACAGAAAATGGAGAAAGTCTAGTTACAAATAGTGAGCCCCTGAGTACATTATCACCCCTTAGTCTTAGATTAAGATGAACAGGATCTACCGCCATAGTAATAGTGCCCGCCCAATTGATGTTATCCAGCTCAACATATTGGGGGCTGGTGCTCAAAAACATTATCGTGCTCACTGGCGACGTAGAGCTGCTTTGCCTGAAGGTATAGCTATGATTATCAGCAGTGCCTCCAGAAAAGCTAATAACGCCGTTACTATAGCCATAGCCTGTGCCTGAGCTGGGACTACTGAGATCTATAACAAAGTGAGCAGTAGCAACAGCTCCCATAGGTAGTCGCATGCCGGCATTGATGCCTTCAATGCTTTCGTCTTCAGAAAGCTCGATGACCTCGGTTAGAGCAATGAGCCGATCTATTTCATCATCCCAAACGCTCCAATCTATGGCGTCCCAGTCAACCTCAAAGTAGTTGTCCCGAGTACGCTCAAAAGGCAAGAGATACTCATCTGAACGAACAAAACCGTCCATGAGCCCTACAACATAGTTGCCTGGCTCAAGATTCTCAAAACGGTAGGTGCCATCTTGCTGAGTCAGAACTCCTCTATGAGGCACCGATGCGTGGGTAATAAGGGCGGTCGGATCTTCTATCCTAAAGAGAAAGACGGGAAAGTCGCCCAAAGGGCTTTCGTCACTATCAAAAAGACCGTTCCATGAGTTCTCGGACATGCCGTTGCCATCCACCCACAACAATCCCTCTATGCTGCCAGAGGCTGTGTCTGACGCTTGGGGAGCGGTGCCCGACTCCAAAGGAGCTTCGTTTTCTGGCTCTTCTTGCCCTTGCTGCGGGCTTTCTTCTTCTGGCTTGCCTTGGCTTTCTGGCTCGCTTTGCCCCTCTGGCCCGCTTTGTCCTTCTGGCTCGGGTTGACCCTCGGTCTCGCTTTGTGCTTCTGGCTCACTGTGCAATCCAGGCAGGTTTTGCCCTTCGGACTCATAGGGCTCCTCGGACTCACTTTGAGCTGCTGACCCACCTTGTTCTTCTTGCCCGTTAGATACACCTGGCTCGCTCGCACCTTCTAAGTCTTCTGGTGCGCCAGAGTCTGTAAGAGTAAGCTGTGTGCCCTGTCCATATGGCGCAGTGCTCGCACCCTCTGCATTGCCGTTGGTCTCTCCAAGCTGTGCGACAATGCCGGCTGGCACAACAAGTAATACTGCCAGCAACACTGCAACAAATGCAGTTGCGGACTTTGATAGTCTTGCCTTTGATCTGTTCGTGCAGTCTCTTAAGTATCCCATACCACTGCCTATCTCCTTTTTCTATTGTTGGCGAGCTCTTTGCGTCTCAGCTAGAATTCATCAGTTGCTACGATGAATTCTCTATGTAATGTGTAGCTGCTTCCCGCCTTATCTTCCATTGCAAACCAGAGGGTGTAGTTGCCACCCTCGTCTTTCTCCCGCATGTGTGCAAATATGCCATTGACGTCTGAACCGTCCCCGCTCAAGAGCACGATCGCGCTCCCCGTCTTTGTAATCCACCAATGCGTAATGGAGAGATCGCCTCGCTCGTTTGTTGCCCAAGCGCTGGCAGTGGCGGGATTTACCGTGTGCAACGCACTCTCGCCTCCAGAAAAGACTATTTCTCCAGCGGTTTCTACTGGTGCAGCCTCTTCGAATGCCCCGCCAGCCCACAAACCGGTAAAAACCAAAACGGTTGTTGCTGCTGCTGTAACAACACCAGCAAAAAATGTAGATGTCTTGCCTGCAATGGATGCAGCTGCGGTAGAGGCTGTGCTGCTCTTAGCAATACCAATACCAGCCGCACCTGATGCTACGAGCGCTATGCCAGTGTCGGCTATGAGAGCTGCTTCGTCATTGAGCGCCTGAGTTAATAGAGCGCCAATAGGTGTAGCGGCTAGACTGTGCGCCAAGGCAGACGGTTGCTGCTGTCTATAAAGCGCCGTCTTTATTTTTTCTCTTGCGCGGATGAGATGTATGGAAACCACCTGCTTGGTAACTCCCATCACCTCAGCAGTTTGGGTAACAGACATGCCCTCGTAATAGTGCAAAATTACTGCCTCAAGTTGCCGCTCGGGCAGTGTGTCGATAATGGCAATGATTCTTTTGCGCTCTTCATCGGTAATTTCGTACTCATGAGAAACATAGTCGTCGCTTTCGTCATCAACGATTGAATCAAGATACTCTTCCATACTGAGCACAACTCTATGCTTTTTATTTTTAGCGTAATAGCGGCTGATTTCGTTGTTTATGATGGTGTTAAGCCAGCCACCAAAAGCCTTGGGGTCTTTGAGGTTATGGATGTTTTCATACACCCTCACCAAGATTTCCTGGGTGACGTCTTCTGCTTCTTCCTGATTGGATATCTTGCGAGAAACACGAAAGCTGACATTTTTGGTGATCGACTGGCAGAGCTCTTTAAGCGCAGTGTTGTTGCCGCTTGCAGAGCGACGAATAAGCTTCTCTTGCGCCCGAACAGCTGCAGGGTCACGATTGACTTCTGCAGAATGAACCAACTGCTCTTTTTTCAGCATCTGATTAGTCATATTCTTGTATTTACCCCGTTCGTCATCTTAAGGAAGATCCATTCATTTGATACTTCTGTTCATTCACTATGCTCTTTCCAACGTTTACGTCATGGGTATCAAGAGCAGGCTATTGCCTGTGCCTCTTTAGTACCCACATTTACCCACGTACACCCCGCAACGCTCAAGGCGATGTTTGACCCACATGTTTACTCTTTTTGCTTTTTGACCTACCTTTGCTGCAACAGGTGCAAACAGCACTGGTTGCCTATCATCTTGTTTTTACCCGCTTCTTAATCTTCCAAACAAACGTACAAAACATGTGTCTTTCGTCTAAAGCCAACTAAAATATACTGCTTTGACAAAGCACACTTAATTTAGACCCACGGTTTTCGTATTTGTCATACAAGAAATCAAAACTTTTTTTCTTTTTATGCTGACTCTCCTGCGCCCCGCCCCTTTTCAAGCACAACAGAACTCATACCCGCACACTGGTTACCTGGTTTTCTCGACACATTAATCAATTACCTGAACGTCTAATGCACTCAAATGAACTGTAGCCCCGCACCGGTACTTCAAACCCTGCACAGCTCTACTCGTGCGAGAGCAGGTTAACACAATTCCCTCTTGTTTGTCCGAAGTCAGAGCCTGGAACTAGGTAACTTGATGCTTGTGTCTTTGCTTGACCCGATAGTGTCAGAGAAACGTCGTGCTGATACCAATTGCCTTGCCTTAACAAGCTGGCATTAAAGGGGTCTCTATTACTGAGTTTTGACCACTGGCAGTAACGGGCGATGCGATACGCTTTTGGGCAGATGACTGCTCTTGTCTATGAAACGCCGCCTTTATTTTTTCTCTCGCGCGGATAAGGTGTATGGAAGCCACCTGCTTGGTAACCCCCATCACCTCAGCAGTTTGGGTAACAGACATGCCCTCGTAATAGTGCAAAATCACTGCATCAAGTTGCCGCTCGGGCAGTGTGTTGATGATGGCAATGACTTTCTTGCGCTCTTCATCTGTTCTATCGTATTCGGTAGCAGCGTAGTCTTTGCTTTTGTCATCGACTATCGAATCCAAATACTCTTCCACACTGAGCACCACTCTATGCTTTTTGTTTTTAACGTAGTAACGACTGATCTCATTTTTAATGATGGTATTGAGCCAGCCTCCAAAAGCTTTGGCATCTTTGAGATTGTTAATACCTTCGCATACCCTCACCAAGATTTCTTGAGTGATGTCTTCTGCTTCTTCTCGACTGGAAACCTTATGCATAACTCGAAGAGTAATACTTTTGCATATCAACCGACAGAGCTTTTTGAGCGCAGTGTTGCTGCCGTTAATTGAACGACGTACCAGCTTTTCTTGCACCCGAGCTTCTGCGGCATCATGATTGATTTTTGCGCAGTGCTCGGGTTGCTCTCTTCTCAGAATCTGATTGGTCATATTCTTCACCTCACCCCTTCATCATTTCTGGCCAGCTCAAAAATACTGCGTAAAGTAAGCGCGCCAACACCCACAGTTTCGTTTATAGTTACACTAAAAATAGGACTCTATTTACTTTTTTGCGCTGCTTTGCCCCCTTACAAGCGCAGCAGAACTAATACCCAACACTGGTTAGGTTATCTCCTCGAACGTTAATTACATTACTTGAACTACCAATGTACAAAAATGAACTTATACCCCGCGGTGGTAGTTTAACACTGCACAGTTCCACTCGTACAAGCAGCAGAATATCACAATTCCCTATAGCTTGTCTGCGCTCAAAGCCCAAGACTAGACAACTTGATACTTGTGTCAACAAACTGTCAAAAACGAAGCAGTATAGGATACCGCCCCCGGAAAGCCAGGATGATGGGTTTCAGCCAAGATGCCGTCCATAGGAAGCCAGGATGATGGGTTTCTGTGGGCGAGCAAATTGGCTTGAAAATAGAAACGGGTCGACAGGAGCGCACTTCTGGTGCGTGACTGAGGCCCGTTTATGTTTTGAATGCCAAGATGCCGTCCACAGGAAGCCAGGTATGGGTTTCTGTGGGCGAGCAAATTGGCTTGAAAACTGCCCCCGAACCGATAGGAGTGTATACCTGATACATGACTGAGGTTTGGGGGCAGTTTGAATGCCAAGATGCCGTCCACAGGAAGCCAGCCTGGTTACTCTTCGAGATAGTCCTTCAGCTTACTCGACCTTGAAGGATGCCGCAGCTTGGCCAATGTCTTAGATTCTATTTGGCGAATGCGCTCGCGGGTTACTCCAAACTCCCTGCCCACCTCTTCTAAGGTGCGCGGATGGCCATCTTTGAGACCAAAGCGAAGTGATATGACTTTACGTTCGCGCTCTGCCAAACCATCGAGCACCTTTTGGAGCTGTTCTTGCAGCATGCTGAAGGAGGCGGCATCGGGCGGCACTTCGGCAGCAGAGTCCTCGATAAAGTCACCCAGTTGGCTGTCTTCTTCTTCGCCAATGGGGGTTTCCAAAGAAACCGGCTCTTGAGAAATCTTTTGAATCTCACGGATGCGCTCGGCAGGCATGCCCATGACCTCCCCTATCTCTTCTGGGGAAGGGTCTCGACCAAGCTCCTGTAACAACTGGCGCTGAACACGCACGAGCTTATTGATAGTTTCAACCATATGAACAGGAATACGAATCGTGCGAGCCTGGTCGGCAATGGCGCGCGTAATGGCTTGGCGAATCCACCAGGTTGCGTAAGTAGAAAACTTAAAGCCCTTGGTGTAGTCGAATTTTTCTACCGCACGAATCAATCCAAGGTTGCCTTCTTGGATAAGATCCAAAAATAGCATGCCGCGTCCGACGTAGCGCTTGGCAATAGAAACTACCAAACGCAGATTTGCTTCAATGAGCTGCTGTTTTGCATCAAGGCCTTTTTGTTCAATGCGGGTGAGGCGGCGCTCCTCGCGACGCTCGAATTGCTCCTTGTTCTTATGAGCATCATCGAGCTTCTCCCCAGCTTCTACTCCAGCTTCAATCTTCATAGCCAAGTCAATTTCTTGCTCAGCCGTCAGCAAGTCGACCTTGCCAATCTCTTTAAGATACATACGCACTGGGTCTCCCGTAAGCATGGCCACCGATGATTCGGAGCTGGAGCGCTTTTTGGTTGCCTTTTTGCGCGAAGCCACCTTGGGGAGCTGAATTCCTATGCCGTCTGGCGCTTTGAGATCCTCTTCGGCAATATCTGCCAAGATCTCATCATCGCTTAAGACTTCTTCCTCTTCCAAGTCTATGCTGACGTCATCGTCTACTTCACTTGAAAGACCTTTAGCCATATCTAAGTCTGATGCATCCGCTTCTGAGTCATCAACTACGGCAATTCCCTTGCCTTGAATAAAGGTAGTGGCTGTGCCCAGCTGAGCCTCGGTTAAGTCGTTGTTGCTCAAGTGGGAGATTATCTCGCTCACCGAGACAGACCCGAGTTCGCGTGCGTCTTCTACCAGGCTGAGCAAATCAGTTTCAAGCTCAGTGAGCGTGCTGGTTGCTGCAGCGCTCTCTGCATCTGATGAAGCTGGTGTTGAATCCTGCGTCTTCGTGTCTTTAGTTTTTGTGGCTCTAGGCTTTCCCTTTACCGTAGTTTTCTTCTCTGAGCCGCTAGTGTCCACACTGCTCTCCTTTTTTGCCGTACCCGCAAATTTCGATTTCAAGCTGGACTCCGGGAAGCCTCGCTCGAAATAATCACTATTATGAACAGCACAGTTTACCACACCCTTACCAAATGGTCTTGGGCACCTGAGCCAGTCTTTCTCTGATTTTAACTAATTCCGACTGCTTTTGGGCAATATTTTCAAAGTGAGCATCTTTTGCCGCTCCCGGATCTGCCTTTGCATACGCTATTTTTTCCAGAGTAATCTCGTTTTGCATCTGTTGCTCACGCAACATATACATTATGAGCCGTGCGTAATCTATTGGCGTGCCCATGAAGTTTTGCTGGAGGCCACGAGAGAGCGTTGAGGCATATGTGGGCACTGTTTGGAGCACTTTGGCATAGAGCTCTGTGCTTTCTGCCTTCTCATCTGCAGCAAGAAGGGTGTTAACCAAGGCGGGAAGCTCTGTGCCCTGCCACAAAATGCGCTCAAACGCCTTGCGCAACAAGGGACGAGTCTCAGGAAACTCAATGAATAGAATGAAGAGCTCATTTTGATAATCGATTTGGGCAGTTTTGTTGCCCGCTGCGCCACCGGCTGCATCGGTGTGCTCAAAGCCAGACATGCCCACTTGCTCGATTTCCGTTTTTTGCACACGAGAAGTGTCAGCGCGAGCTGTGTATTGTTTTGGTGCAGGCAGACTGTTAAAGAGGGCGAGAGCATGGGAGTAATCCGCTCCCAACTGGGGCGCTAGCTCATCTGCTATGTAGGATTGAGCGAGAATAGATCCGCGTATGGGCAACAGCACCTGGAGAGCAGAGCGCAAGGCAGCGTTGCGGCCTTCTGGGTGAGAAAGGTCGGCAGTTGCGAGGTGTTGCTGCATGGCAAATTTGATGAGAGGAGTAGCCTGGTCAAGAACAGCTTGCATGGCAACAGCGCCCTCTTTGGCCAGCAAATCGGCTGGATCCAGCCCGGGCGGCAGCTGCGCAACCTCAAGAAAAATGCGAAAACGTCCGGACTCGGGGGTAATATCGGGTGTGATAAGTTCGGCTGCACGCACAGCAGCACGAGTGCCTGCCTCATCGCCATCAAAGAGATAGATGACCTTGTGAGCAAAACGGTTGAGCAATCGTAAGTGCTGCATGGTGAGGGCGGTTCCCAAGGTGGCAACAGTATTGGTATAACCCGCCTCATGCATTGCAATGGTATCGGTATAGCCCTCAACTACTATGGCAGTGCCCGTATTAGAAAGAGAGGCCTTTGCCCTATCCATTGCATAGAGCGTCTCGCGTTTTTGAAAAAGCGAGGTCTCGGAGGTGTTGAGATACTTGGGCTCTCTTTGACCAATAACGCGCCCGCCAAAGGCAATCACCCTGCCTTGTAAATCGGCAACAGGAAAGAGTACGCGTTCATAGAATCTGTCTTGAAGGCGTCCTTGCTGCCCCTTGATAATCATATTAGCATCCAAACATTCCTGCGCACTAAAACCTTGGGCGCGCAGATGATCAAAGAGCTTTGTGCCTCCCGGCGCATAACCCAGTTGCCAACGCTTGGCCAAGTCAGAGCCCATGGATCGTTCGCTCAAATAAGAGCGTGCCTCTGCAACACCAGGTTCGTTGGTTCTCAGTAACAGCATGGTATAGTACTCAACACTTGCTTTCATGAGCTCAAGAAGACGTGCCCGCTTGCCCTGTGCTTTGTCTCCCGTTATATGGGAGAGGGTGATGTTGGCTCGGTCGGCCAGATAGTGCACTGCATCAACAAACTCCATGTTTTGCGTGCGCATGACAAAGCCGTAAGCATCGCCTCCAGCGTGACACCCAAAGCAATGATACAACTGCGAGCGGGGGTCAACCTTAAACGAGGGGGTTTTTTCTTGATGGAACGGGCAGCGCCCCCAAAACTCTCTGCCTCGTGATCTGAGCACAACCGTTTCTGACACAAGCTCAACCAAGTCAGTTGCCTCGCGGGTTCTGCGGATGTCATCATCACTAATCAAAATGCTCCCCTGGTAGAAACACTCCCATCTCGTTAGCTTTCTTCTCTAAACATCTCTGCCTGACGTTCTTTTTTGCGGATGCGCTTGTCTTCGTACATATGCTCATCGGCAATGCTCAAGAGAAGCGAGGCGCTCATGGTGTTATCCTTGGCAACCTCCACAAGCCCAAAGCTAAAACTGCGGTCATACTCACAGTCATCATGATTATCAGCCAGTCTTGCTCGAATCGCCTCCAACTCTTCGTTGGCCTGCTCGGCAGAGTAGTTTCGCAAAAGAAGCATAAACTCATCTCCACCTAGACGACAGATTACAGCATGCCTGCCAAAGCTTGTAAGTACTTCGGCAGTGGTCAAAATATACTCATCGCCAGTCATATGGCCATAGGTATCGTTAACGTACTTGAGTCCATCCATGTCCACAAAGGCTATGGTGAACTCCTCTTGTTCGAGTATCCAGCGCTCCAGGGTTTCCATTCCGTAGTGACGCGAGTAGGCTCTGGTAAGCGTGTCGTAATAGGCCACTGCTTTGAGCTCCTCATGCTCGCGGTGCGTTTGTGTTACGTCAACAAGCTTGAGAACCACAGATCTTCTGCCCATCCAGGTGATGGGATATCCTACAACCGAAAATATCTGGCTTACGGTACCGTCTTTTTTATGGAGTTCAACGAGACTTTGGAGAGGAGCCTCCATCCCTTCACCCTGCTCTGCTGGCTCTTGATAGTATTCATCAATCTTTTCATAGAGCAGTGCTTTGACCTCTCCCATGCTCTTTTCGGCAAAGAGACTATGCAGAGGCTCGTGATTGGTATAAAGCCATTCATGTGTGGAATGATCCACAACGATGATGAGCTCCTCGATACTTTTAGTAATTCCTTCGAGAAGCAGTACCGTGTTGCGCGAATCAGCGGCCAGTTGTTGGGTGAGCATGATCTCGGCACGCATGGCACTGTCGCGCTCTTTGAGCTGTGCAATCATATCATTGATGGAGCTCGAAAACATACCCGCATAGCTCAGGCGTTGACTGTAGTCTCCTTTGGCAATTTGTCCAACCTGCCAAGAGATATGCTTAAGGGTGGCTTGGAGTGTTTTGAGGCCGCTGGCAACTTCATTGTCGGGCGATACAGCCAAAGTGGTATCTAAATTGCCGCGCCCCAGCTCTTTAGACAGCGTTCTGTTTTCGTCAATACACTTTCCTATGAAGAGCAAGCCTTGAGCAAGATCTCTAAATGGCTCGGCAAGCTGCTCGGGCTCCAACGTAGCTTGCCTGGGAGCATAGAGGGTATCGCGCAGATAAGCAAACAGTGCATCCACCGCATACTGAACTTCTTCCACAGGAAGAGATGCGCTGCTTTCTGCATTCTTTTTGATGCTCACAATGCTCCTCAGTTATTACAAAACGCTTTCTTGCACAATCCTCATGGGTAGGCACCAAAAAGTGCTTGAGACTATTTTATACTACAACCCCATTAAAGCGACAGGTACGATCTCCACTTGCCCAACAATCCACCTCTCGCACGTCGTAGTCCTTTCCTGTGTATGCCTTGAGAATACCGGCAATGAACCCCTCGTCATAGGTACAAACATTCTCATCAGATACAGGAAGGCCACTGCAATCAAGATCTTCGCTCACGGTAAGAGTTAGATTGCCCGAAGAAGTGTCAAAGGCCTCCATGCGAAGTATACCAATCTTGTTTTCTTCGAGCGCAGTTTGCAGGTTTGCCACAAAGGTATCTAAATCGACGCTGAGGTCCAAAGATGCTTTGGCAAATTCCTCCCCTGCCAAGAACCCGGCATCACGGAACAAATCGTTAGCCTGCTCGGCACCATAGGCCTTGGTAAGTATATCGAGCATGGTAAACTGCATAAGACGATACACGAGCACCGGCATATCCTCGCCAAGCTCGCCGCGGCCCTCTTTGATATTGCCGAGGTTCTCCCACTTAAACTCATGGTGGGTCTCTGCTCTTGCCTGCTTGAATATATTGTCCATAATGCCCGTCTCCTTTCTTAAGGGACTTTACCCTATCGATACTACAGGTAACTTTGCTTATTGTACTACGAAAAGCACCTGAGTGCTATCTCGTCAGAGTTTTAGCATATTAGGGACGATACCTCGGGTAACTGGTCACACCCAATTCGTCATTGCGGGCTTGACCCGCAATCTGAGACGCATTTTGGTTAGATTGCGGCTCGGAGGCCGCAATGACGGACTACAGTCTGACTACCTCGGTGTTATTGTTGAGACTCTCGCCTGGGACACCCCTTGTAATTGATCTACATCATGTCCTGAGGGTCAATATCTGCAACCATGTTGACATGAGGCAGCTTCTTTTGCTCTTTGAGTAATGGGCCGAGCCATCCAGGTATGTCGGCATTTGGCGGTGCCTTGAGCAGAAGATGCCAGCGGTATGACCCTTGGCGTTTTGACAGTACGCAAGGGCTTGGCCCCAGGAGCTTCCACGAAACAGGCACCAACGGCCTGATGTTTTCTGCAGTCAACGCAGCTTGTTTTCGCACAGCCTCTTCATCCGTGCCCCAAAAGAGAATGTTAGCGAGTCTGCCAAAAGGCGGGTAGTTAAGCGCCGCTCGCTCTGAGCGCTCCAACTCAAGCAGCAAGCTGCGATTATGGTGGGCAGCGGCTTGAATAGCAACATGCTCAGGCCAGTAGGTCTGCACAATAACTCTGCCATCCTTGTGAGCGCGACCTGCTCTGCCAGCCACCTGCTCGAGCAGCTGATAGGTACGCTCGGCAGCACGAAAGTCTGGGAATTTCAAAGCAACATCGGCAAGGAGTACGCCTACGAGGGTCACGTCTGCAAAGTCGAGCCCCTTTGCAATCATTTGCGTGCCAAGTAATATAGCGCTTTTTGCAGCAGCAAACTCCTCCAGGCGTTTTTCGTGCCCATCTTTTTGGCGAGTAGTATCTGCATCCATGCGCACTACCGTAGTATTGGGCGGCAAAAACTCGTTAAGCTGATCGGCCGCATACTGCGTTCCAGGCCCCAGCTGCCTGAGGTAGGGGCTCTCGCACTTGGGGCAAAGCGGTGGCACAGGGCTGCGCCCATCGCAATAATGGCAAAGCAACTGTGCAGGATGTTTGTGAAAGGTGAGTGATGTGTCACACTCAGTGCATGTGGGCACGTAACCACAGTCTCTACAAAGCAACACGGAAACAAAGCCACGCTTGTTGAGCAGTAATACCGCCTTCTCCCCCCGCTCCATCGTTTGGCGCAGTGCCTCCTTTAGGCTATAGGAAAACATGGTGCGGTTGCCCGCATGAAACTCTGCTGACAAGTCTACTACCTCAACCGGCGGCAATGGCCGCCCGCTTACACGCTCGGGTAACAGCACCTGAGTGAATCGAGATTGATCAGCAGCGTGCAGGCTTTCGAGCGAGGGTGTGGCTGAACCAAGTATCACAGCAGCCCCGCAGAGCTCTGCACGTTTGATAGCCACATCGCGGCTTACATAGCGCACCCTGGAGCCCTGCTTGTAGGAGCTCTCATGCTCTTCGTCAATAACTATGAGCTTGAGGTTTTTGAGCGGAGCAAAGAGCGCCGAACGTGCTCCCACAACCACCCGTGCAGTGCCGCTTTGCACCAGCTCCCATTGATCAAAGCGCTCCCCTGCGCTCAGGCGAGAATGAAGTACGGCGACATCCTCACCAAAACGGCTGCGAAACCGCGAAACCGTCTGCGGTGTGAGCGATATCTCTGGCACGAGCACGCAAGCTGAACCCCCTTCATCAAGCACACGGCTGATGGCTTGCAGGTACACCTCGGTCTTGCCAGACCCAGTAACGCCATCAAGGAGGAATACTGGGGGGACGTAGGGTGTTAAGAGGGTGTTTCCTTTGACTCCTAACGTTTCTCCAGCACCAGCCATTTTTCTATTGATGAGGGCCAGAGCCTCTTCTTGCCCTTGTGTGAGCATGCTGATTGCCTGCGAGCGTGTGCCCGCTGCCCTGCTTCCGCGTATGCGCTGACGATGCTCTATCACCACAACGCCACGTTTTTCTAAAGCCAAGAGCGACGGAGCGGGATTTTCTACGCTGAGTGCCAGATCCTGCACACGCATCTCGCCAAAGCGCAGTGCCTGAATGATGGCACGCTGCTTGCTGGCGTTTTTAGGCGGATCATAGACTGGTACCTCTTCATTGAGGTAGACCCAGCGATCATCCACCGGGCCAGCCTGAGGATGTACCATAATCCAATTGCCAGTTGTTGCATCCTTCTTGAGCTTTGCGGTGCCGCCAGGAGGCGTAAAGAGACGTATGCAGTCACTGAGGGGTGCCAGATACTCGCGCGCCATCCAAAAGGCAAGTGCTACCGACGAATCATCAAAAAGCGGGGCAGACAGCAGCTCTCTGACAGGCTTGACCTTTGAGTTATCAACACCAGAGGCAGCCTGGCAAGCAAGACCAACGATGTAGCCGAGCGCAGGTCGGTTGGCAAAGTCCACCAGTACCGAACAGCCCACCTCAACTCCATCTTGCAGATGCGATGGCACAGCATAGTCATAGGCGCTGCTAAGGGCACGGGTGGGTATGTCAAGAATGATCTGCGCGTAGAGCAAGGGCATCTCTGCACCAGCGCTGTCCTGTGTCGTTGATTCCTTATTTGCTATTTCTTCTGGCATATTATTTGCTGTTGCTTGCTTACTTTGTCATTTGACCAATGCTCGCCTCACTTGATGCCAGCACTTTGAGCTCGGCAGGCAAGAGGGAAACTGAAAATCTTTGACCAGTGAGCTTTTCTCCGTCGCACTGAGCTGGGGGTTGCTCGGCAAACTCCAGCTCAAGCTTTGACGTTTTATATGAAGAAAACTCCTTGAGATCCACGTGCTTGCCATCCTTCAGTTTTGTGAGGTAATACAGAGCCTTGAGTTTACCAATACCCGATACAGTATACACATCAAACATACCATCAACGATGCTGGCAAAGGGCGCCACCCTAAAGCCACCGCCATAGGTTGGACCGTTTTGGATGGCAAGAATATAGGTAGACAAGGTATGCGTTTCTTCGTTGATTTTCATCGTTGCCTGCAGCTCGTTGAACTCATGGATAATAGATTTGATGGCTGCACGAGCATAAAGCCTGATACCACGAGATTGAGTGCTTAAACGTAGTTTTTCAGTATTAATGGCAACTGCCGCATCCATGCCAAAGCTGAGGGTTTCCAGAAAGTAGGTGTCGTTGACACGTCCTACATCAACCATTAATGGCTCACACACTGGCAAAAGCGCAATGGCCTTCATGCAATCCGAGGGAATGCCCAAGCTTCGAGCATAGTCATTGCCCGACCCTGCCGGAATAGAAGCCAGCGTTGGCCTGTTATCCCTGGGGCGAGCAAGCAGAGACTGTGCAAGGTCATGCACACAGCCGTCGCCGCTTAGGCAGATGACTAAGTCAGCCTCTGTTGTGCAGCCCACCTCTCTGATATGCTCCTTACCTTTGGTCTCGATGACCTCAAATTCTGCACTGGTATAAAGGGTGCGCAGTGCCTCAGTAGCCTGCGGCGCCAGTTTGCCTCCCATGCCAGAACCCGCCCCAGCGTGAACTAATAACATAATAGAATTATACTCCCTTTGCACTGCACTCTCCAATCCCAGTCCAAGTTTTCATCCCCTTGCCTATTATATTCCTATTCCTTGTCTTATGAGCTGTTGGATAGGATCTCATATTATCTGTCCCTCCTTGTGCCACGATAGGCAGGCGTTTGTCAGCTATCATACTACCTGCACAATGTGATAAGAAACGTGCGAGAACTGCTGCCATTTGTTGCTTGCCGACTGATGGAATGATAATTAACAGTGACCAGTATCTTACTTAGGATGAGAGAAATCGATGACAGAGCGAGTGTTTCTTGATTATGCTGCCACAGCTCCTTTGCTTCCTCAGGTGCGGGAGCTGCTTGAGAGCAACTCAGTTTATAAGCTGGGCAATCCCTCCACTCTCTATAGCGAGGGAAGACAGGCTCGGCAGGCATTGGAGCAGGCTCGAAGCAGCCTCGCAGGCGTAGTATCCTGTGCTGCGCATGATCTTTACTTCTGCTCGGGGGGCACGGAGGCAGCTGGCACATTGGTAGAAGGCATTGCCCGCGGGGCTTTGGAAAAGTCTGGCAAGAAGACTGCTCGCATGCATATCGTTTGTGCGGCCTTTGAGCATCCTGCTGTATTGCAGAGCGTGCTCTCTCTCAAGCGCCTTGGATATGAAATCAGCTTGCTTCGTTCTGGCAAAGACGGGCGTATTGCGCCCGAGCGCCTGGAGGCAGCTTTGCGAGCTGACACACTTATGGTTGTGATAATGCTGGCTCAAAACGAGCTGGGCACGGTGCAAGATATTGCCTGTCTCACAAGGCTGGCGCATGGCGTAGGTGCTTTCTTCGTTTGCGACTGCGTGCAGGGGCTTACAAAATTGCCTATTGTTTTAACAAATTTAGCAGTTGATGCTGCTTTCTTCTCCTCTCATAAGATTGGCGGACCCTTTGGCATCGGAGCATTTTACCTGCGCCCTTCTGTACCCTTCTTGCCCAGGCAGCTGGGTGGTGGGCAGGAGCAAAAGCTCCGAAGCGGCACGCAAAATGTGCCCGGTGCTCTGGGCTTTGCCTTAGCGGCAGAGCTGGAAACAGCAAGGATGCAGCGAGGCGAGCAGAACCGTCAAGGTTTTTTACGAGACAATCTCCTGAAGCAGCTGACACAAGAAAGTAGTCGCATACGTGCCACCGTGTCTATTGCCAGAACCAACACCTCAACACATCTTCCTGGGCATTTGCATGTGCTCGTGCAAGACATAGAGAGTCAGACGATGATTCTCAAGCTTGATGAAATGGGTTTTGCCGTAAGCGGTGGTGCAGCCTGTAGCTCCAACACGCTTGAGCCTAGCCACGTCCTCACCTCTATGGGTGTTTCTAGGGATGACGCCTATGGAGCGCTGCGTGTTTCGCTTGGTGGCTCAACGAGCCCAGACGACTGCGACCGCTTTGCCACCGCCCTGCTGAGCTTGCTTGAAGTAAGCCACTAAGGAGTATAATGACAGCGATGGCTACAGAAAAAACAGATTCACACACTCACACATGGTTTTCGGGGCACGGCAGCGGCACGGTGGACGAGGTGGTATGCGCAGCGCTTGCTCAGAATATGACTATGGTGGCACTCACCGAGCATCTCCCCCTGCCTGCTGAAGTTGACCCTGATAGTACCTTTGGCATGACCCCTGCGCAGGTAGACGAATACTTTGCTGCACTTGATGAGGCACGCCTTGCTCACCCCCAAATCGAGATTGTCACAGGCATAGAGTTGGACTGGCGCTTTGGTGCAGAGGAGTACTTGCTGGGCTGGCTTGAGCGGTATCCCTTTGAGCTCATCGCCTGTGGTGTGCACATGCTCTCTTATCCCAACGGCGACCACTGGGAGTTTGATCATCCCGCCTTTGCCGATGGTTGGAATGAGCGCAGTGAGGAAGGGGTCTGGTGGGAGTATTTTGACCTGTGGATGCAGGCCATAACCAGCAAGGTGCCCTTTGACCTGATGAATCACCCCGACCTGCCAAAGAAGCTTGACCACAGGCCAACCTTTGACCCCACGGAGTACTATCACGCCATGGCCGAGGCAGCTGCCAAGGCCGGAGTCATGGTAGAGGTTAATACCTCAGGCTTGCACAAACCGGTGGGCGAGCTCTACCCGGCTCCGGATTTATTGCGCACCTTTTATCTGGCTGGCGTGCCTTGCACCATCTCTTCCGATGCTCATAAACCTGCCCATGTGGGGAGAAATTTTGAAGAAGGCTACGCAGCCATGCGAGCAGCCGGCTACACCCACGTAACCGTGCCTACACGCACAGGCGACCGCAGGGAGATACCACTGAACGAATACTCTCCATAGCCGCCACCGGATCATCCTTGCCATAGATGGCGTTGCCAGCAACAAGCACAAGCGCACCTGCTTCTATTGCCAGCGGGGCGGTTTTACTGTCGATTCCCCCATCTACCTCTATAAGCACAGGTGCACTGAGTAGGTTAAGCTCATGCTGAATCTCCTTCATGCGAACGGTAGACTCTGGAATAAAGCTTTGCCCACCAAAGCCGGGGTGCACGCTCATAAGAAGTACCAGGTCAATGTAGCTATAGAAGGGTTTGAGTAAACTTACCGGAGTAGCAGGATTAATGGCCAATCCTGCCATTGCGCCAGCATCTTGTATGCGCTCAAGCAACTGGATGCCTTTTACTATCTCTTCTGCGGTCAAGTCGTTTATGGTGGCAGAGCGGCCCTTTAAGCCGCCACGCGCATGGGGTCTGAGTGACTCGATATGAATGGTGAGCAAATCGGCTCCAGCATCCAGATACCAGTCAAGTTGCACGTGCGGATTACTAATCATCAGATGTACGTCCAGGGGCACCTGTGTAATCCGTTTGAGCTCACGCACAAAGGAGGGGCCAATAGTGAGGTTGGGCACAAAGTGACCATCCATAACATCAATATGAAACCATTCTGGCGGCTCGGTAGACTCAGCAAGCAGCTGGATGTCGCGCTCAAGGTTAAGGAAGTCGGCGCTGAGAATCGATGGAGCCATTTGGACGAGCCTTGGCATGGTTACTCCTTAATAAAACTCGGGCTTTGCAGGACGCATCATGAGTAAAGATATCATCTCATCAAGCGCAAGACCCTCCCAAACAGCTCTTCTTACCGTCTCGCAAATGGGCAGTTCAACTCCGTGAAGGGAGGCAAGATTGGTTACGCTCTTAGACGCCAATGCGCCCTCTACCACCATGTGGGTCTTGGCTTCATAGCTTGCCAGGGTTTCTCCTTGCGCCAAAGCTACGCCAAAGCTTCTGTTGCGCGAGTGGCGCGAGGTGCAGGTGACAATAAGATCGCCCATGCCGGCAAGGCCCATGCAGGTTTGACTCTCTCCGCCTACTGCCTCAACCAGGCGGCTGATCTCTGCCAAACCTCGCGTCATGAGCATAGCTGCGGTGTTGTCGCCATACCCGCTCCCAGCAAGTATCCCGGCACCAAGGGCAATCACATTCTTTGCTGCTCCGCAAAGCTGTACACCCATACTGTCTGTTGAGGTATAGACCCTAAAGCTGTCAGATGAGAGCAGCTCTTGAAACAGCGTAGCCACTTCGGGGTTTTTTGATGCCACTACGGTTGCAGAGAGCATGCCTCGAGCAACCTCCTCTGCGTGATTTGGC
Organism: Coriobacteriia bacterium; assembly: GCA_009784945.1. Lineage (GTDB taxonomy): Bacteria > Actinomycetota > Coriobacteriia > Coriobacteriales > UBA8131 > WQXH01. The sequence goes on from WQXH01000002.1 coordinate 36,579, forward strand.
CCACTGAGTACCGCTTGTGCATTACTACTGCCCAATACGACATCCGCCACGTCCAACAAGAGCAGGCCGCTCTCGTTTTCGACCCCTTTAGAGAGCAAGACGAGCGGGGTGTTGGCGCGATAAAAGGCTTTAAGCTGCTCACACGTGGTACGAACAGCCTTAGAGGGCGTGGCAAGTACCAAAGCCTGCGCGTCGGTCAGGGCAAGTTCTAAATTGCTAGCTACACTAACATTTTTGGGGAGGGCAATGCCGGGCAAGTATTCTTCATTGCAGCCCTGCCTGGCAATAAGCTCCGCCAACTCTGGGCGTCTGGTCCAAAGCACAACATCATGATTGTTGTGTGCTAATAAAAGGGCGGTTGCAGTGCCCCAGCTTCCTGCGCCAATAACAGCTATCTTCATAGTTCATCCTTTTTTGGAAGCGAGAACTTTGGTTCTTCTCCCTTGCCGAGCCTCACAATGTTTTTGCGATGCGCCCACACGACTGCCACCGCCGTACAGATGGTAAACACAATAAAAATTGGAGAAGGGTAAAAAAAGAAGGTAAAGATAGGCACCGAGATTATGGCAATGATTGAGCCAAGCGACACATAACGGGTAAGAGCAACTACCACGATAAACAGACCAAGAGAGCATATTGCAGTAAGAGGCAGGGCTACCCCCACAGACCCAAGCGCTGTTGCAACTCCTTTGCCTCCCTTAAAGCCCATAAAGGGCGAAAACATATGCCCCAGTATGGTTGCCACGATGGCAAGTGCCAAAGGGCCATCGCGCAGCATGCCAGAGTGATTGCTCGCCATAATGCTGATGATAGGGTCAAACTCTATGACCTCTCTACCCTCTTGAATAAACAGCATCGCTTCTTGTGTTGCCATTGAAGTGGCAACTAACGTGGTAATACTCGTTACCAACACTACGATGACACAGCCTAAGGCACCCTTAAAAACATCGCCCAAGAACACCAAGATTCCCGGCCCCAGTCCTAAGACGCGAATAGCGTTAGTAGAGCCAGCGTTTCCGCTTCCATGTTCACGAACATCAAGGCCACGCATGGACTTGCCAATCATCAACGCAACAGGAATTGCTCCGCACAAAAAAGCGATCAGTAAACTGATTGAAACAAACACTAGATAGATAAGCATGGAGCTATTATCTCACAACTGAACTTAAAGGTAGCACCTGGACTGCCGTTGGCGTAGTTGCTAGCTGCAAGCGAGTAGATTGCCCTGATAATCACGGTTCGAGCCGACAGGAGCGCACTTTTGGTGCGTGACTGAGGCTCGGTTCTGATTAGAAGGGCAAGATGCCGCCCACAACAAGCAACTAGTCTTTTCGTTTGAAGTGGAGAACCACTGGCGTCCCCTCAAGGTCAAAGCGTTCGCGTAGGCGGTTTTCCAGGTAGCGGCGGTAGTTTTCGTCGATAATTTCGGGGTGATTGGCAAAGAAGGCAAAATGTGGTGGCGAGGTGCCCGTTTGGGTAACGTAGTTGATGCGAAGGTTCTTCTTGCCCTTGGAAACGGTGTGGCCAAAATCGCGAATTTCGGTGAGGAAGGTATTGAGCTTTGAGGTGGCTATCTTCTTTTCGTAATTAGCGTAGACCTTGTCGATGGCTGTCCAGATGCGATGTACCGAGCGACCAGTAAGGGCAGAGATGGCAATGACCGGCGCGTAATCCACAAAGATGAGACGGTCGGCCACTTGCTCACGCACCAGGTCGCGTGCATCGGGATCATCCACGGCATCCCATTTATTAAGCAGCACTATCATGGCGCAGCCTCGCTCTGCCGCAAAGCCGGCAACGCGTTGGTCTTGGTCGGTGAGGCCAAGGGTGGCGTCGATGAGCAGCAGTGCCACATCCGCACGGTCAATCGCCCGCAGCGCACGAACAAAACCATAGTACTCCACGCTCTCATCAATCTTGGCAACACGGCGCAGACCAGCAGTGTCAACCAAACGGTAGGTCTTGCCTTCATGCCAGGCTAGCGTATCCACTGCATCGCGCGTAGTGCCTGCCACATCGGAAACTATTGAGCGCTCAAAACCGGCAAGACGGTTGGTGAGAGTGGACTTGCCCGCGTTGGGGCGACCAATAATGGCAACGCTCATAGCATCAATCTCTTCGTCTTCGCCATCATCAGTGGCGGGCAGCAGTTCAACGAGCTCATCTAAGAGGTCGCCTGTGCCGTGACCATGCACACTCGATATAGGCCAGGGAGTACCCAGACCCAAGGAGTAGTAGTCCCAGATAGCTTCCTCTCGCCCGGGGTTATCCATCTTGTTGACTGCCAGAAGTACGGGGCGCTCGCTTTTCTTAAGCATGCGAGCTACGGCTAAATCATCTGCCGTGCTCTCTACGGAGCCGTCAACGAGCAGAACTACCAAATCGGCCTCGTCCATGGCCATTTGTGCCTGTGCCCTTATGGGAGCAATGAAGCAGTCGGTGCTTTCCATTTCAATACCGCCGGTATCCACCAGGGTAAAGTCGCGCCCATTCCAGGTAGCTTGGTGATAGGAGCGGTCGCGCGTAACGCCACGCTGCGCATGGACGATGGCATCACGCCCTCGCGCAATGCGATTGACGAAAGTGGATTTACCCACATTGGGTCGCCCAACGACAGCAACAATTGGTAAGGCCATACTATCTCCTCTAGTCTTTTGTTAATTCTACCGCAATTAGTCGATATTCGGCAAAGACATCAAATACACTTCCAACTCTGCCAGCGTGCCCTGTCTATAAGATGAAATGTCCACAGCGGTGTCATTTTCCAGAGAGTTGGTTACTAAGAAGACCTCGGCTCCCAGCTTTGCTGCCACCATGTCTTCAACTGCATTGTTGCCCGCCATGAGACACTGCTTGGGCTCCCTGCCAATTTTGGCAAAGATTTCTTCGTAATACTGAGGGTTAGGCTTACTAAAGCTGCTGTTTTCGTAGTGGCTCACGTAGAAAAAGTCTTGTTGAGTGAGCCCTGCCCATCCAAGCCGCGTGGTAACCGCACAAGGGGGAAAGAGTGGGTTAGTGGCGAGCACCACGGTGTAGCCCTTAGCAGGTAACGCACGCACCAGGCGCTCAGGAATGTCCGAAGGAGTGAGTATCGACTTGACGCTGTCAAACTCGTTGGTGTAAAAGTCCTCGCAGGCCGCCTCAATGTCTTGGCGCTGTTCGTCGTTAAGCGCAAGCTGCTTGGAGAAGGCCGCCCAAAACCGCTCTGCATTAATCTTTGAGCCATCATTTACCACCATGGCCTTGGTGCCTGCCCACACAGCCTTAACTGACTCATCAGCATCGAGCCCTCTGTTCGTAAACACTTTTTTGATTTTGGTAAAGTAGGTGGCAATAAATTCATCCTGCGAAAACTGGAGCAGGGTGCCATCGAGGTCTAATAGTATCGTGTTAATCATGTTTGATCACCTTTCAGGCACTGAGGGATAAAGCGCAGGTCTCCAGCTTAGTGCAGCAAGCTCCAGCTCAAGAGACTTTGCAATATCATCAGCGGTTTTATTATCGAGCGTTAAGCCGTCATCGTTAAACATCGTAGGAGGCAAAAGGAGCTTACTGTAACTGCTACGCGCCGGGTAGCGCCTTGCCTGCTCAATAATATCTTTTGCAGTTAAAAGTCCAGCAACGTCTACATTGCCGCCAAAATAGTTATTGTTGATGGCAAGAATTCTCTTTTTCAGCTGAGGCCAAAGCTCGTGCAATACAGAAGCAAAAGCCTCGCCGGTTACCAACAACTGCTCTTTGTGAGCCTTAAGCTGCTCATACAAGGCTTTACTCTCGGGGCCATCAATCCAACTGCGGAGCATTCCAATGCCGTCTGCCAAAAGGGGGTACTCGCCATAATATCCTGCGGCTGGAAGATACTTAAGCACTTCTCCTGGCCAAGCTTTGATGAAGAATTCATCGGCCAGTTGCACCTGCGGCGCTCCACCTTTTAGCTGCTGGATGAGCGCGCGTGCACTACCTGCGGTGTCATAGCCTTTTTGTATCTTTGCATAGCGCGTATAGCCGTAAGGCACGATGCCCGTTGCCGTGATACCCGAGCGCTGAGCTATCCAAGCAAGTGTTTCATCCAATACAGCGCCATCGTTTATCTGAGGCTGCAACACGATTTGCGCCTTGCACTCTATGCCCGCCTCCAGCAGATGCTCGAGAAGATCGATGCCTCGCGCATGGTTGTTGCCCATAAGCTGGGTGCGAACCCCAGGGTCTACTGCATGAAGCGAGACATTGAGCGGTGAAAGATGCATCCGAACGATGCGTTTTACGTCTTCATCACTCACATTCGTAAGCGTTACAAAATTGCCCTGCAAGAAGGAGAGTCGGTAGTCATCATCGCGAACGTACAATGAGGAGCGCATACCGCTCGGCAGCATCTTCATAAAGCAAAAGCTGCATTCATTGACACAATGTCTGAGACCGTCAAATATCACCTCGGCAAAGGTAATTCCCCAAGGCTCCCCCACTTGCCGAGTCAAAACATGCTGAGACAAACGGGCGTCGGAGGAACGAAGGGGTGCCCGGGGGACGTTTTCCTGACGCCCTTGTTCAACAGCAAGCTCTACCGCAAGTCCATCGCTCAGCCAGTGCCAATCCAAGATGTCACACAGCGGCTCTCCGTCAACAGAGCACACCGCCATGCCAGGCTTGAGCCCTGCGCGCACAGCAGGCGAGCCGGCCTCAACCGAGACAATAGACGCACCAGCAGCGTCAAAACTTTTGTGTGAATACATCATGCAATTGAGAGTAGCACATGTTTGCTTGCTCAGAGAACTAGACAACAGAACATTTGTTTGTGTATACTAGGCAAACATATGTTTTCTGGAGCAGATGGTTGGACTGGTGTTCCACTGGTCAGCGAGACACCAGCCCACTCCTTTGTTTCATTGTGAGAGGATACTCATGGAACTTCTGGACAAACTGACCATACTGGCAGATGCGGCCAAATACGATGTAGCCTGCACCAGTTGTGGAGTAAATCGCACGGCAGTCAAAGGACAGTTGGGCGATACAATGAAAGCTGGCATCTGTCATTCGTTTTCTGCAGACGGCAGGTGTATTACTCTGCTCAAAGTGCTCTTTTCCAATGTGTGCAGCTACAATTGCTCGTATTGCGTAAACCGCCGTTCCAACGACGTGCCCCGCACCACCTTTACCCCTCGCGAGCTGGCTGAGCTGGTCATTGGCTTTTATCGCCGCAACTATATTGAGGGGCTCTTTCTCTCTTCTGCCGTGCTCAAAAGCCCTGATTACACTACCGAGCTCATGTGCAATGCCTTGCAGCTCTTACGCAGCTCTTACGGATTCAGGGGCTACATCCATGCCAAAGCCATACCCGGCACCTCCAATGATCTTTTGGTGCGGCTGGGTGTACTGGCCGACCGTGTAAGCCTGAATATCGAACTGCCTTCATCAGAGAGCCTCCGCCTTCTGGCACCCGAAAAGGGCAGAGAGAGCACGCTTGGGCCCATGGCCTTTGTGCGTGATGGTATCAAGGCTAACTACCAAGACAAGCAACTCTCCACCCTCAAACGCACCCGCTTTGTGCCCGCTGGTCAAAGTACCCAAATGATCGTAGGAGCAACACCAGAAAGCGATTACCAGATCTTAAAGCTTTCATCAAGCCTCTATAGAAACATGGAACTCAAGCGGGTGTTCTTTAGTGCCTACATTCCCGTAAACACAGACCCCCTACTGCCTTCTGGCATCGAGACTCCCCTCCTGCGCGAACACCGCCTGTATCAGGCCGACTGGCTCATGCGCTTCTACGAGTTTAACGTAGATGAAATCATTGGCGCAGACGACCCTTTTCTTGACCCCTTGGTAGACCCTAAATGCAACTGGGCGCTCAAGCACATTGATCAGTTTCCGGCAGAAATCAACAAGGTGCCTTACGAAATGCTGCTGAGAATACCAGGTATTGGGGTGCGCGGTGCCAAGCGTATTGCCATGGCGCGCCGCCAAAGGAGCCTGAGGTTTGAGGACTTGAAGCGCCTCAAGATAAGCCTCAAGCGGGCCCAGTATTTTATCACCTGTAACGGCGCCTACGCCCAAGGAGTGGTCTTTGACCCCACTTCTATTTATGCAGAGCTCGCTGGTGAGACCAAAAAGCGGCGTTTTAAGGGGGTGCTCGATGGACAGCTTCAGCTACTTGATTGCTGACGCAGAGCTGGGCAGCTTTAGCACCCTGGTTGATGATGCTGAGCTTATCTATCTCTACGACGGCACGCTGGAGGGCATGTTAAGCGCAATCTTTGCCGCCTATGGGCGCCACGAGGATCCGCAAAACATCGTAGTAGCAGACGACTTACAAGAAAGCATGCTTTGCTCCTACGTGCCCATCAAAACCGAGGAGCGTTACGCAGCCCGCGTCAAGAATGGCATCATAGAAAAACTCGGCGATCGCGTCTATGAAGATGTTAAGCGGGTATTTTTATCCGATGACACTGCAAAGGGCGGCATACTCCTGCGCTATCTGCGTTACGCCTTTAAGGCGGGTCGCTGGTCTTTTACCCACCTGTCCGAGCCGCCGGTTGCCGACTTCATTGAACTAAGAAGGCAAGTTGAAAATGAGGCACATTACATGCTGATGTTCATACGCTTTGCTCACCTGGAAAATGGAATCTTCTACTCACACATTGAGCCTAAGGCGAGCGTTGTGCCCTTGATAACCGATCACTTTGCTAAACGCCTCAATGTGCAGCCCTTCATCATCTACGACAGCGTGCATGGCCTCGCCAGTGTCTATGACACCAACCGCTGGTGGCTGGTGAGTGCCGATGACATCCAGCTGCCTGCACAAAGCCAACTTGAGGGCGATTTTCAAGCGCTTTGGCAATCTTTTTATGACACCATAGCCATTAAGGAAAGAACCAACCCCCGCTGTCAGCGCAACTTCATGCCCAAGCGCTTTTGGGGCAACATGTGCGAGCACATCCCGCCAGAGCTTCGCAAACAAAGACCCGAAACCAAAACCCCCACCGAAGCCGCCCGCCTTTTGGCCGCCAACCAAAAGCTGCTTATAGAGCCCCAGTAAATCTCGCTCTACAGGCCTGGGCATAACTACCTGCCGTTCTTGCTACTGCCCCACTAGCTGCTCAAGGGCAGTTACCACGGCAGTGATTTGTTCTTGAGGTGTGGAGGCACCTGCGGTAACGCCAACTTTTTGCACTCCAGTAAACCAAATGGGGTCTATTTCTTCTGGACGCTCTATATGATGCGTATTGGAGCATGCCTGTTCGCATATTTGTGCCAAGCGGGTAGTGTTGCCAGAATTACGGCCTCCTACCACCACCATGGCATCTACCTCATGCGCTAGTTGCTCGGCAGATTCTTGGCGCTGCGTGGTAGCAAAACAGATGGTGTTTTTGACCAGCGGGTTAATCCAGCGATCTTCGAGTGCAGCAACTATAGCATCAAGGTTTTCTCTGTTTTGAGTGGTTTGAACAACGATGCCCAAAGGGCCAAGCGGCAGCTCCTTAGGTAAATCCTTGGGGCATTGCACTACGAGGGATTGCGAGCCCGCATGGGCGTCAATGCCCTCGACCTCTGGATGCCCCTTCTCCCCAACTATGAGCACGGCGTAACCCTGCTCCTTGAGTTCGGTGGCTGCTTTTTGCGCCTTTTTTACATAGGGGCAGGTGGCATCAGCAACGATGAGCCCCCGCTCTCTTGCCTTTTCAATGACTTGAGGAGCCACGCCATGAGAGCGAATGACCAAAACTCCCTCGGGCACTTCTTCTACTGTCTGCACCTCTTTGATACCTTCTGCTGCCAGCTCTGCAACGACCTGAGGGTTATGGATCAAAGGGCCCAGCGTATGCACCCTCTCGTACCTTGAAGACGAAAGAGCCGTAAGCGAAAGTGCTCGCTCCACGCCATAGCAGGCTCCAGCATATTTGGCCAGCTTGACCTCCATGCTTACTCTGGCTCGGGAAGCGCGTAAATGGCGGTCATGATATCTTGGGTAAAGCGCTTGGCTTTTTCGCTCTTGGGCAGCCCTTCGTAAGCCGGGTCATCGAGGCTCATAGGCTCGCCAAAGGCCAGCTTAATCTTTGGGAGGCGCCAGAGTTTTGAGCCCTCGGGGCTGATCTTTTCTGTATTCCAAAGCCTGAGAGGTACTACCCGTGCCTTTGCAAGGCTGGCTATCATTGCAATGCCTTCGTGCACCTTGCGCTGGCCGTCAACAAGGTCTTCACCTCTGCCACGGGTTCCCTCGGGAAAGATGCCTACAATTTCATTGCGCTTCAGCATGGCCGCCGAGCGCTTAATTGCCTTGATATCACCTGAGTCTCGCTTAACGGGGTAGACGCCCAGCCACGATGCCCCACGCCGAATGCCCTTGAGCTTGAAGAACTCCTCCTTGCCAATGAAGCGTACTGTGCGTGGGCGCATGGCTATCATCACAAAGAGTGGATCGAGGTAGGAACGATGATTGCCGGCAAGTATGAAACCTTCATCTAAGGAGCAAATCTTTGCTGCGCCCTTTATCTTGCATCTAAAGAGTGGCGTAAAGACGATGCGAATGACCACTGCAAAAATGTGGTCAAACACTCTTGGCGTGCCCTTGCCTTTATTGATGGGGTTGTCGTAGAAGTAATCAAGCGGTTGCATGGGCCGCAATCCAATCCACTACTTCGTTAATGCCCATGGCGCTGGTATCGAGGGTAAGCGCATCATCGGCTGCTACGAGAGGAGAATGCTCTCGCTCACTGTCATAGGTATCGCGCCGTATAATCTCTGCCAGTATCTCTTCTCTGTTCATATTTGGAGCATCCTTGCCAAAGCGTCTCAGGTTTTGCTCCAGGCGACGCGCGGCGCGCACCTCAGGGCTTGCTGTAAGATATATCTTGAGCTCGGCGTTGGGAAAGACCGCAGTGCCGATATCTCTACCTTCCATAACGGTGTCTTGCAAAACACCAATTCTTTGCTGCTGGGCAACTAGCGCCTCTCTCACACCCAAAACAGCTGATACGGGAGAAACAGCCTTGTCTGTTTGGGGCAGGCGAATCTCCTTGCTCACATCTTGGCTATTAATAAACACTTTGCTGGGCAAAGGCTCCCCTGGCAAATAACCAAAGCTGATAGGCTCGCTGGAGGCAATAGACGTAAGCTCAGCTTCATCGTCTAGCGCAACATCCCTTTCTAGAGCGCGCCAGGCAACGGCTCGATACATGGCACCGGTGTCCAGGTAGGCAAAACCCAGCTTTTGGGCTACCAGCTTGGCAACCGTGGATTTACCCGAGCCTGCTGGTCCATCTATGGCAATGATCATGTTTTTCTCCTTGTGAGGTAGAGCGGTTTCATCCTAGCATTCCTGACGAGAAAAGAGCTGTTCAAAAGCTGTTATGGTCGCAAGGGTGTTTTCCTCATTGCCCACGCCTACACGCAGGCCGCCTCCAAAGGCAAAGGGGCGTACAATAACTCCCTTTTTGAGCAGCTGCTCAAAAGTTTGCTGAGACTCAGGAACAAAGACCCAAACGAAGTTGGCATGACTCTCGTAGTATCTGAGCCCCAGGCTGTCAAACGCTTTGCAGAGCCTGGCGCGCTGCTCAGCGTTGATAGCTCGTCTACGCTCCAGCTCCTCGACTTGCCCCAAGCTGGCAAGGGCTCCTGCTTGTGCCACAGAATTAACGTTAAAAGGCTCTCGCACTTTGTCAATAGCCTCGATGACTGGCTCAGGTGCAAAGCCATACCCTACTCGTGCGCCCGCAAGGCCATATATCTTTGAAAAGGTATGCAAAATGACGACTGGCTTTTTGCCGTCATAAAAACTCAGAGGCATCATATGCTGCGGGGCAGATACATACTCGTTATAGGCCAGGTCGAGCACCACCATGACGTGCCTTGGCACCTCGTTCATGAAGAGTTCTAACTCTTCATGTGTGATGATGCCGCCAGTTGGATTATTGGGCGAGCAAAGAAATACCATTTTGGTCTCTGGCGTGATGGCAGCCAGCAAAGCCTTTAGGTCAAAGCGCCCGTCATTGGTAAGAGACACCTCATCATACTTTGCGCCGGTAATCTGCGCAGCCATTCGATATACAATAAACGATGGCCAGCAGTAGACTACGTGGCTCTCAGGACTCAGGCAGGCTTTTGCTAAAAGCATCAAGAGCTCGTTGGTACCGTTTCCTACCATAATCTGCTCAAAGGGTATTTGATGCTCCCCTGCCAGTCCTTGTTTTAGCTCATGGCAAGATCCGTCACAGTATTCATTGAGACCCCTGAGGCTCTCTTGCATTGCCCCCAGTGCGGCAGGAAAAGGAGGGAAGGGGCTTTCATTGGAAGAAAGCTTATGGATGGTCTTTGTTTCGGCTATCTCAAGGATCTGCTCTTCGCGCAAACCCGGTTGATAGGGCGTCATAGCATCAAGCTCGGGTTTAAAGAAGTTAGTCCAGTTCATCGCCGCTCCCATTCTTCGGTCTCAATTCCTTTATTCCTCATCCACTCGAACCAAAACCGCTGCTACTGCGAGCTGTTTCGTCCAGTTCATCGCACTCAACTATCGTAATATGAGGTACGGGCAGTATGACCAGCTGGGCAATCCTTTGCCCGCGTTTGATACTGATGGTGTTTTCTGCATCGGTGTTGAGGGCGATAACTTTGATCTCTCCTCTATACTGGCTGTCAATGAGCCCTGGGGTATTGACTATGGTAAGACCCTGCCTGAGAGCAAGACCGCTGCGGGGCTGCACAAAACCTGCATAACCCTCTGGAATTGCTACGGCAATGCCTGTAGGCACCAGCATGCGCTTGCCAGGACTAATCTCCAGCTCCTCAGTTGCAATGAGATCCAAGCCGGCATCCCCCGGGTAGGCATACTGCGGCAAAGTGAGCTCTTTATCCAGACGTTTGATCTTGAGCGTTACCGTCATGCTACATTCCCTTGAGGGCGCTTTGGAATTCCTCGATATCTTTAAAGTCTTTGTACACTGAGGCAAAGCGGATATAGGCTACGTCATCAATGCTTCTAAGGCGTTCAAGTACCATGTCGCCTAGTTTGTCAGAGCGCACTTCTCTACGCGGTAAATCATTGAGCTCCTCTTCAACACTGGAGATGAGCGCCTCTAGGTCGTCTAAAGGTATGTCACGCTTTACCGTAGCAGTAAGCAGGCCAAAGAGCAGCTTTTCTCGATCAAAAGGCTCAGAGCTTTTATCTCGTTTAAGCACAATGAGCGGCTGGTCCTTGAGGGATTCAACCGTGGTAAAGCGGCACTCGCACTGCTCGCACTCTCGGCGGCGTCTAATCTGTCGCCCGTCGTCAGAGGGGCGAGAGTCAATAACTCGGGATTCAGTTGAACCACACTGCCTGCAGAGCACGCAAACTCCTTCACTAGAACACTCAGGTAGCTTCTTGAGATGTAGGTGGTTTCCCAAGAATTACTGTGAGTATTTTAGCTTAAGAGGCCGCATTCCATAAGGGCGGCTTCGGCACTGGTGATCATCATCTCTCTAAAATTGATATCTAGGTATCTATTTAAGGGCATTACTGCCACTATCCTTCCTTGCCAAGTCATTTGCGCATTACCTTCTCGATAGGCAAGGCGCCTCTTGATTATCAGGCGATAATGGTCTCCATTGAAGATGTCAATATCGCCGGGAATGCGAAACTCAGCAGTACCCTGCCTGAGCACCATCCGTCTGCGGCATATGTGCTCTACCTTGCCTTGCTTGCTTTTTTGCTTGCGAGCATTAGCTTGCTTTTTAACACTAGCTTGCTTGTTGGCATCGGCCTTTTGGTTGCTGTCTGGTTTGCTACTCGTCTGATCTTCGCTCGCTTGGCTGCTGGCTGCTTGGTTGTTGCTGGTCTCTTGCTTGCCGTTTGCCTCATTGTTGCCACTTGATTGGCTGCTGCCCTCCGCTTGGTTGTTGAGAGCCTGGTTGCCCTCTGCTTCTCTTCGAGATCCTACTACTCTAATAAGCTGAGCATTAGGCATTATCAAAAAGTAGAGAAGGGGTGTAGCAAGAAATACTGCAACCATAGCCGCGGCAATCGCCAGGGGAAAACTCGAGGGCTCTGGCTGGGCAAGTGGCACAGGAGGTTGCTCTATTGCTCTCGTGATAGTGGCGTGAGAGGGCTCTGCCACAGGCTCATCCTCCTCTTCTGCAACCAATGCATATACACCTGTAATAACCATTTGTCCAATAGAAGAGACGATCTCGCCTGCGTAGTTTGCTACTACATCGTAGTAGGCAACCTCATGGAGGCCTTCTTGGCCGCGGTAGGTGACATGAGCCGTATAGTTATTGGGATAGCCAAGGGAGTCTCTTCCTGCTACTTCATAGGTCACATCTAAGATCTTTAGTGTGGCTGCCATGGTAGCTCCTGGTGTCGTATCGCTTACCACATCAAAAGATTGATGAGTAGGAAGCCGGGTGACATCGTTATCGGGAAGCTCTGTGATGGTCTTTTGTTTGTCTACTTGTACTAAATAGGACTGTGTTGCTTCATAGACCGTATAAGGATTGGTGGGGTCAAGGTCTAAGGAGCCTTGATATTCACCATCATCAATAGCGTAACTTGAAGGAAGGTAAGCACTCCAGTTTCCATGATCATGGGCTGGAACCTGGCTGTGTGTTTGACGCGTATATTCTCTTTTTGATGGAATGTAGAGTGGATCAACACTGCGTGAAGAGCTTTCGAGTATATAGCTTTGCTTGCCTTCTTCAAGAGTGCTTGGTAGTGTGGGCGCTACTTGGGTAGAAAGGTATGTGATAGATAAGGTGAGTGTGCCATCATCATTAATGGTAGTTGTCTCATCTGCATAGGCCATAGGCGTGGCGATGAGCGAGAGAGCCACCATGGTTGATAGGGTGAATGCGATATATCGCTTGGGTTTTAATCTCGACATTACAACTCCTTTAATACTTTGAAATCAAGCCTTATATCCAGGAAGGTGAAGGGTTTTCGAATATCTAAAATCAATCTGGCCACCCCCAATATCCAGGATGCTCAACAGTTTTCCAGTAGCCACTTTCGACCCATTCGTCTTCATACATGGGTTTGGTGCCGGTTTGGCGCATACCGGAGTGAAATCCACTGTGCTTCTCGGCCTTAAGGTGATCGTTGATGCCACCAAAGAAGTGTGCGCCACAGGTGCTACAGATTTCTGCCACTCCGTATGTTGGTGTCTCACCTACATACACTTTTTGCCAGCTCGAGGTATCTACCCAGACTTGCTCTGTAAAAGGTGGATACCAAATCTGGCCGTTGTTGGTGTTACCAGAACCAGAGCCGCCTGATTGGCCGCCGCCTGAGCTTGATCCGCCTCCTGTGCTGCCACCAGTAGCTGAGCCGCCTGTACTGGAACCGCCGCTAGAGCCTGATTGGCCACCGGTGCCACCAGATGCAGATCCGCCTGACTGGCCGCCGCCACTGGTGCTGCCACCAGAGCTTGATCCGCCTGATTGGCCACCACCGGTGCTTTGGCCACCAGATGCAGATCCGCCTGATTGGCCGCCACCTCCTGTGCTGCCACCAGTAGCTGAGCCGCCAGAGCTTGATCCGCCGCCGGCACTTGCGCCACCAGATGCAGATCCGCCTGACTGGCCGCCATGGGCGGCTGTACCGCTAGAAGAAGGAGGGCTGTAGGCTTGGTTTGAGCCCTCTGTGCTATTGGCCAGATCTTCTGCTTGACCCTCATCTTCTTTTGCATCATCTTCTTTGGCGTCAAGTGCTCTTTTAATAGAGCCTGCTTTACTTTTAATGAGCGTAGTTACACCAGAAGAAAGAGGGACAGGGCTTTCTTTAATAATAAGAGGCTCTATAGGAAGAGGCTCTTCAGTTGTGAGCACAAAGGAAAAGCATATAGCAAGGACGAGTGTGCCTAAAGCTATTGGCCAAAGGCTCAGAACTTTTTGTGCTCTCCCCTCTTTTGTGTCTTCTGATTTATCTGCAGTAGTATCTTGGGCGCTCTCTAAGGCGTCTGGTGTGCTTTCTAAAGAGACCAGAGCGCTCTTAGTAGAGACATCAGTATGCTTATCGCTCATAAGAGTGCCTCCTTCCTCTTTTCTTTTTAAGACCTAAGAAGATACAAAGTGCACCTGTAAAAGCCACTATTGCAATCTTTAGGATTGCTAACCACAGTCCGTCTGCTGTCCTGGGGATCTTAAATGGTTTTATTGCGCTAGATGTGTTGGTAGAAAGTGATGTTCCAAGGTAGTCCGATGGTTTGAGCTCAAGGTCGAGTCTGTCAAAAGAGAAGGTCTCGATAACACGGGTTTCTACCTGGTCTTTATCAACATCGGTAAGCACTGGAGCACTTCCGTTCCAGTTTCTAAAAAGTCCTGCTTCTATGGATCCTTTCATGACGGTTTCATTACCCATGTCATCTTCTGTAAGAAGGGCACCGGTGGCAACTACTGCATAGTTCCAATCCCTTGGTGTAACACCACTGTGTGTACCAAAGGCAGATCCGGTATAAAATCCTTGGACTACACCTCCATAAAATATCCTGAGACCGGTGATATATTCACCTTCTCTTAGATTTAAGTCTGCTACGTCCAGGCGCGTTGCAGTTGTGGTAGATACACGCTCTTTCCATATTATCCATCCTGGCTCTATGGCTTGTGACATGTAGTTGTTGGGATTATTGGGGTTAGGGGGGTTAGCGGCCATGTAGTCATATGTATAGACGACCGGCGTATTGGGATCTGTCATGTTGGTCTTATACAAAATGGCACAAAGGCCATCATAGTCCATGCCAGGTGGAGTTGTGCCTGTCCAAAGTGTTGTCATGCGATACCCTTGCGAGGTGACGTACTCAAGCGAGTCAGTAATGACAAACTCATCTACTCTTACGTTAGAGGTGTTCTTGGCACCAAAGGAATAGTGGTATTCTTCATGGCCAACGTTATTAGCTGCTAAATCTTTGCTTCCGTCAAGGGCAGATGAGGTAAGTGGTATGGTCTTTTTATATACCTCAATGGAGACTTTGATGAGTTCGTTTTCAAATACTTGCACTTCGTTGGTGGAGTTGGGGTCTACGCTAAAGTAGCGTGCCGTATCGCCCATTTCATCAAGGCCAACATATGCTGGGTTAGGACGTGTTTCATCGAGCTTGTAGCTGCCTACTTCGAGGGGGCTAAAAAGGCACTTGCCACTTTTGTCGGTAATATGTGTGGTTACCACTTTCCAGTCTCCCGCTCCAGGCTTGCTTTCTTTGTAGAGAGTAAACTCGGTATTAGGAATGGGTTTTCCGGTGACGACATCTTTTTTTAAGACTTTGACATCGTTTGGTTCTTCTTTGACTATGACGGCATTAAGCCTGGTTACAGCGTCTAAAGAATCTCCAGACACCTTGATTTGTTGTACTGTAACTGGGTTTGGGTTAGGTAAGCGATATCCTGGAGGAGGACTTTGCTCGTGGATGGCCACAGTTCCCAGGGGGATGATTGGAGTTCCGAACAAATTGTAATAGAAAGCATCGCCGCTGGAGAAATATGAGCTTTCAAAATACGCTACACCATTTTTCTTTGTGGCAAACACCCATGTCCTTGTTGGGCTTCCTGAAGCTTCTGCTTCTTTGATTGTGTCGTAGTACCCGTCCCAATAGCGCACAACGAACTTAGCACCAGCAAGTAAAAAGCCATTCGGGTCATCTTGGCCATAGGCCTCGCCGGTTAAGGTGTCAAGTTTCTGGACTATCATTTCAGGAGGATCGAAAAAGGGTTCATCTTCCCTTTCAACCGTAGTGTGCTGAGAGTTATGCCTTACGGTATAAATCTCGTCATCCAGTTTATAGCCTTTAGGTGCCACCAACTCTTTTACAAAGTAGGTGCCTTGAAGGAGGTTTTTAGCAGGATTGGAGTTACCAGCACTGTCAGTTATAAAGGTATGTATGCGACCCGTGTCAGCAGTAGCATTTGCCAAAGTTTTATAAAGCCCATATTCTGCACCAGCCAGATCATAGCAGTTGTTGCCGTCTGTGATAGATGGGTTGGCTGAGCTTTTTATGAGCGAAATGTCGCCGATCTTTTCAGGCTCGTCTGTTCTTTTAATGGTTGTGTGAATTGAGTTATGGTTAACAGTATAGATTGTATTATCGAGCAGATAGCCTTTGGGAGGCGTGAGCTCTCTTACAAAGTAGGTGCCTTGCAAGAGATTTTTTGCCGTACTTGAGTTACCGGCGCTGTCGGTTATAAAAGTGTGAATGCGGCCTGTGTCAGCTGTGGCATTTGCTCTGGTTTTATAAAGACCGTACTTTGCTCCTGCTAAATCAAAATAGCTGTTACCGTTGGTAATAGAAGGCTTGGCCGAGCTTTTGATGAGGGTTATGTCGCCGATCTTTTCGTGTTGATCTATTGTTCTTACTATGGTGTGCATGGAGTTATGGCTAACGGTGTAGATTGTGTTATCGAGCAAGTAGCCTTGAGGAGCCTTGAGCTCTTTTACGTAGTAAGTTCCTTGCTGGAGGTTTTTTACAGAGCCTCCGTTACCTGTGCTATCGGTTATAAAGGTGTGAATGCGGCTCGTGTTATTGGTGGCATTTGCCCTGGTTTTATAAAGACCGTACTGAGCTCCTGCTAAATTGAAGTAGTTGTTACCGTTAGTAAAAGAAGGATTGGAAGATCTCTTTACCAGCGAAATGTCGCCGACTTCTTCGGGCACGTCAGTCCTTCTTATGGTTGTGTGTGTAGTGTTGTGGTTAACGGTATAGATTGTCGTGTCAAGCAGATAGCCTTTAGGTGCCTTGAGCTCTTTGATGTAGTACGTTCCTTGAAGGATGTTTCTTATAGGAGTTGAGTTACCGGCGCTATTGGTTACAAAGAGGTGTATACGACCCGTGTTAGCACTGGCGTCTGCCCTGGTTTTATAAAGCCCATACTCTGCACCTCTTAAATCATAGTAGGAGTTGTTATTGGTAACAGAAGGCTTAGACGAGCTTTTTACGAGTGAAATGTCACCAACTTTTTCGTATTGGTCAGTTACCCTTACCGTGGCAAGTGTTGAGTTATGGTTAACGGTATAGATCGTATTATCGAGTAGGTACCCAGGAGGTGCTGTGAGCTCTTTTATGTAGTAGGTGCCGTTTTGGATACCGGTAGCACTGTTTGAGCTTCCTGTAGACGTGGTAGTAAAGGTGTGTATGCGGCCCGTATCTGTGCTGGCATCACTGGAAGACCTATAAAGGCCGTAGCGTGCTCCTGCAAGATTGTAGTAGGAGTTGTTATTGGTTACTGAGGGATTAGCTGAGCTTTTGATGAGCCTGATCTCTCCCAAAAATCTAAACTGTATGGGTATTGAATGAGCAGCAAGGGATTGTGTTCCTGCACGAGGACCGCTTGCTGTTGCTGAAAGATAGACCATTCCTGTTAAGCGATTGATGGAAGTTATCGTACAGTGTAGGGGCACTCCTCTGTAGCTTAACGCTTCTGGACCGGGAATACCAGGATTGACACAGGCAATGGGAAACTCCAAGTAGATGTCTCCCCAATACGCTATGGCGGTAAACCAACCGTTAGACATAGATCCGTTCCAGTTTCCTACCCAGCTCAGTGTTGTGGTAAAGCTTTGTCCTACATAAAGACTGTTGGGGTCAACGCTCGCAAGGTCAATAAGGCCGCCTTGGTTGGGGTTTTCAGTTATGGGGCGTGGCTCGGGGGGTATAAAGCTTCCTGTTAGACCTAAAGGAGTGAGTGTTACCGTTAGCTCCCCCACAGCAGCACCAGTCGTGCCGCCAAGCTCAATGTCTCCAAAGAGGAAGGTGGCCGAGTATGCACCGCCACTTCGAAGGAGATAGGCCCCTTGAGATGTTTGCCCAACTGCAGGGCGAGCTTCGGTAAGCACTCTTGCTTGGCCAGTAACGCTGCCTATTGCATAGGTGTTGGAAGTAACGATGCCGCTTACCCGTCCGTCTTCATGTATTTCAGTAATCGTAAGCGCTGCGTCTAATATGTTTGCGTCAAGGTCACCAGAGAAATAGGCTGCGTGATAGCTTGCAAGAAAGGTGGTGTAAGGTTTTTTGGGCCAGGTGTCTTCAAGTGGGGAGAGGCTGTGTGGCATAATGGCAGCACTGCTCTGTTCACTTGCGGTCTTACCGAGGTAATCGCCACTCAATTCTTCGCCTGGCTCATCACCTGACCTGCCCAATGATTCGCTATCTGGTCTGCCGTCTGGCCCCTCAGATGACAAGTCACCTGAGGCATGTTCATCCTCTAAAACAACGTGGGTTCTGAAAGCGGTAAAGGGTGCGTCAGGATAAGCTGCCGATCCAAAGAAGAATGTTGCCTCATAAACAAGCTCGCCTTCTCTCGTCTCAATGAGGCACAAGAGCGAGCGATCAGAACTCGTGGGTGCCTGTGGATAGCCCTCGCGATTGGTGAGCAACACTGCCGTACCATCAGCATACTCAGGGGCAGCCATGCCATTAGACAGCACCCGTGCATAGTTTGGCGCTTTAATGACACTTTGCATATTTGCACCAGCAGCAGTAATAGAGAGGGTGGCTCCGGTAATCACCCTGTAACCATCAGCACTGGCTGCCAAAACCTCATACTCGCGTATAAGCTCAGAGTAGCCCGTGTCTATAACCCAGTAAGGCAACTCCTCTGCATCTTGTGTGTTTTCTTCATCACTTGCTTGCGCCTCTGCCTGGTCATCGCTTGATTCCTCAGCTTGATAAGCAGTCTGATCATCGACCGGACCTTGACTCTGCTCGTCTGCTTGCCCTGGGGTCTCGTCTGCCTCTTGTGTTACATCTGGTAAGGTCTGCAGATCTTGCTCTGCCTCCTGTTGACCAGATTGCTCACCCACTTCATCGGTCTCAAAACTTGCCTCAGAAGCCAAGTCTTCTTCATTTGGGGCTTCAAAATCTGGTATTACCCCAAAAGAATCAACCATTTGTGAATCTGTCTCATTGGCAAGAGCGGAAATTGCATTATACTGTTGCCAATATAAAACAGATGAGCCAACAAGAACAACGGTGAGCAGTACCATCAGTATCTTCTTCATTGTGCCTCCTCTTGGTGCTAAGAAGTTTTGCTGCCTTTGCGCAAGATGTTATGCTCAGGATCCCGTTAGAGCAATTTGCCGATAAGCGTTGCGCGAATCGTGAGTATAGTGTATTATAGATATTATGTAAACTAGTTATTGAGAATTTGGCCGAACTATTTTGAAAGGACTGTACTATGGCTTCCCAAAAAGCTGTTAAGGCGACTAGCGTGGGGGACACGACGTCAGAAAAGCCCGACGGCACGAAAATCCCGACGGCAATGATTCCGAAGGATCTGTACGCAGACATTGTTCAGCTTGCAGCCTACAACAAGATCAAGAAAACCGGGCCCCAGAGCGACTCTGCAATTTTGCGTGAGTCACTAAGGGCACTCATGAAGCATGTTGGTTACAAACCGGGGGAAACTGACATTCTTGCTGCACCAAAAGCATCATTGGTCAAAAAGCTGGCTGCCATTCATCAAGAAGCTCGTCTTGAAGGCGGAATACGCAAGACCTTTAGTGTTTCTACATCGGATTATGAGGCTGCCGAGGCCTTCTCTTCCTACAATAAGCTGCATGGTCTGTTGCCAAAGAACGTGTCGCAGCTTTGTCGTGATGCTCTTACTTTCTACATTTCTCAAGTTGAGTACCGATTCCGTCCGGAATAAAAGTCCTCTGTCTAGCTTTTGATGCTACAATCATTACGTGAGTAGACGCCAGCCAGTATGGTGTCTACTCATGACGCTAATAGATTGACAGGAGCATCAAATATGACAGCGGCACCTCACGACTACAGGGATACAAACTTTACTTCTGAGGAGCTCATTGCGCAGGCCTATGCTGCTATTGCCAGCTATGGTGTGCAAAGTGAGCTTCCAGTTCCTGCAACATCGCCTGTTGCCACAAAGGCTTCTACAAAGGCTGCACCAATCGCCAAAGGCGCTTACTTGGGTGCAACCTCGATTCCTGTTGCCCCAAAACCCGCTGTTCCTCAAGCACCAACTCCAAAGCCTGCTGTTACTTCAAGGCCTGCTCAGCATCAAGCACCAGTTCTCAAGCCTGCTGCTGCCATACCTGCTGCCTATCTGCAACCAGTCAAGGAGCAACGTCAGGCATCTCCTTTGAGTCCCCCTCCACCAACGGGCAAGCCAATCGCTTCTGCGCAATACCCTCTGCAGCCAGTTAGAGAGTCTGGGGCACATGACCCCTACACTCAACAAAGCGTCCCACCAAACTCAAAAGCCACCAAGTCCTCTGAGGAAGAGCTGCCTCGAAAGAAGAGTGGCTGGCTTGCCATAGTCATCTGGCTGATAATCATACTCTTTATGCTCTTTGTCTTACCCTTTCTTGAGTAGTAACTAGAATTTTGACCCTATGTACGAAACTACTGAAAAAGTCGAACGCGCCGTACTGGTAGGCATCCAACTGCCTCATGACGAATGGCCGCTGGAGGAATCCCTTAATGAGCTGGAGAGTTTGGTGGCCACAGCTGGAGCCGAGACCGTTGGATCAGCCACTCAAAAGCTGGGTCGACCTCATCCGCGCACCTTTGTCGGCAAAGGTAAGGTCGAAGAAATCATCCACTTGGTACGTGCCCTGGAGGCAGACCTGGTGGTCTTTGATAGCGAGCTCACTCCCACACAGCAGTCAAATCTCGAAAAAGAAATGAAGGGTGTCAAAATCATCGACCGTACGGCGTTAATCCTTGATATCTTTGCCTTGCACGCTACGACTCGTGAGGGTCGCTTGCAGGTGAGGCTAGCACAAAACTACTATCTCCTCCCCCGCCTTCGAGGCATGTGGGCACACCTTGCCGGACACCGCATGGGCGGCGGAGTTGGCAGTCGCTTCGGTGAGGGCGAAAGCCAGCTTGAGGTGGACAGACGTATCGTACGCAAGCGCATAGATACGCTCACCGCTGAGTTGGCAAAGGTAGAAACCGAGCGGGCTACGCAACGAAAATCCCGTGCCTCTTCAAGAATCTTTCGTTTGGCCTTGGCGGGATACACAAACGCGGGCAAGTCATCTTTGCTCAACTGTCTTACCGGAGCCGATGTATTGGCATACGACAAACTCTTTGCTACGCTGGACTCCACCACCCGCCGCCTTGAACTGCCCGATGGACGAACCATGACCATCACCGACACCGTAGGTTTTATCCAAAAGCTGCCGCACACCCTGGTAGAATCCTTCAAATCCACCCTTGATGAAATCCGCGAGGCCGACCTCATCTTGCACGTAGTAGATGCAGCTGCCGAACAGCGTGAAGCACATATGCAGGCCGTGCAAGAAGTGCTTGAAGAGGTAGGTGCTCATACGGTATCCCAGCTCGTCGTACTAAACAAAGCCGACCTGCTTACAAAGGAGCAGCTCGCTTTACTTGCCAAGCGCCACCCCGACGCAGTGCTGTTTTCTTCTCTCGATGGCGCAGGTACCGAGGAGCTATTTACCGCCATCTCGCGTTTGGCAGATGCAGCGCGCGAGCGCATCAGGGTGTTGATTCCCTTTGATAAAGGCAACTTTGTACGATTGGCTCACGAACAAGCAACCATACTCTGCGAAGAATACACCGAAGAGGGAACCATTCTCGAGTTTTACGCAACGGCCGACTTGGCGGCTCGTTTTGCTGCCTTTGTACACCAAGACAGAGCTCAAGAGCGGGGTGAGCAGTGCTCGAACAAGTAAACTTTGCCCAAGAGAAGCTTTCTAAGGAGCTTTATAAAGCGTCTCATAACCAACTCATCAAAAAGCTTATTGTGTTACAACAGCAGGCTAGAAGCGAGGGCGTAGGCCTGGTGGTGCTATTTGAGGGCTGGGACGGAGCAGGCAAAGGTAGTCGCATCTCAGACATCATGTACAATCTTGATGCCCGGGCAACCAGCGTCCATGTAACCAAAGACATCAACGAAGATGAATTGGAGTTCTTCAGGGAGCTTAACCAGGGGGTCGGTGGTTTTTTTCCGCCTATGCAGGAGTTTTGGAATGCACTTGGCCCGCGCGGCAACATAAGCTTCTTTGTAAGAGGCTGGTACACCTCTGCCATCCAACGCCTGATCTTCACACTCTTTGGCAAGAGCGCAGGAAAAGAAGATTTGATTGCCCAGGGCGAAAAAGAAGAGCTCGAAGGGCTTGCACAGTATCTCTTGCCACCTATAACCGAGTTTGAGCAGCAACTTGCCGACGACGGATATGCGGTAGTTAAGTTTTTTGTGCACATCTCCCAAAAGGAGCAAAAGGATCGGCTTTCTGCACTCTTCAAAGATCCCTTGACTCAGTGGCGGGTAAGCAAGGCAAAGCTCGATCGCACCAAGGTGTACCAGCAGGCCTACTGGCTCTATGACGACTTGCTTACACAAAGCGATAAGCCAAACGCCCGATGGATCTTGGTAAACGGTGAAGACAGGCGGAGAGCCAACCTCACCATATGTGCCGAGTTAGTGAGAGCTCTTGAAAGTGCCTTGTCAAAAACAAAAGATGGCGCAGCAGATGAAACGACCCCTGATAAAACCCTGATGGCACCAGCGAGCAGCCCCACTGACTCTGCAGAATCAGGGGGAGTTCATAAGGATGCCTTGAGCTCGAGAGGCAAGTCTTCTGTTTTATCCAGGCAAATCTCTCTTGCCTCAAGCCGGTTTCCTTTGGCTCCAGAGGTGGTGAGCTTAGATACGGTGGATAGTAACCTGGCGCTGGATGCTGAAGAGTATCGCGCGCAGCTCAAGCTGGAGCAAGAGCGACTCAACCGACTTGAGCTTGAAATGTTCTTAAAGCGCATTCCCCTCGTGGTGTTGTTTGAGGGCTGGGATGCAGCAGGCAAGGGTGGGGCAATAAAGCGTGTTGCCCAGGCTCTCGATGCACGTGCATACACCGTGTTTCCCAGCGCCGCTCCTACCTTGCCAGAAAAACTCCGTCCCCATTTGTGGCGTTATTGGACAAGGTTGCCCAAAGCAGGGCATGTGGGTATATACGATAGAAGCTGGTACGGGCGCGTTCTCGTTGAGCGAGTCGAAGGCTTTGCGCCCGCTGCCCAGATCTTGCGTGCCTACGACGAGCTCAACAGTTTTGAATTGGATCTCATCAACTGGGGTGCCTTGGTTTTGAAATTCTGGGTTGACATCTCTCCAGAAGAGCAGCTCAAACGCTTTAAGGAGCGAGAAGATAACCCCGCAAAGTTCTGGAAAATTACGGATGAAGACTGGCGCAACCGCGAGAAGTACTCCGACTACCGTAAAGCTGTTGAAGATATGTTCAGGCTCACCTCAACGGCGTTTGCCCCCTGGGTAATTCTTGAGAGCAACAATAAGTACTATGCGCGCATAAAAGCCCTGCGATCCATCAGCGATGCACTCGAAAAGCGCCTGCACGCCGCCAACGAGACGAGTTTTAAGTAACGCCTGCAATCTAGCGCCTGCGACCTCATGGCAGCACTCTTTCATCTATAATCGGGGGCACAGTTAGCAAAGCCCGAGCATCATAAGGGGTGCCTATGTCAAAGGTCACACAAGATCTAGAAAAGTACGCTGAGTTGATTATTAGCAGCGGCTGCAATCTGCAACCTGGGCAAGAGCTTTTGCTCAGTGCCTCAACAGATTCCTGTGAGTTTGCTCGTATGGTTACAGCTGAGGCGTATAAACAAGGCGCACGCAGAGTTACGGTGCGGTTTGCAGATGAGAAGATCTCTCGCCTGCACTTTGAGCATTGTGCGCTGGAGGTCTTTAAGGACTTTCCCGAGTGGCAGGCTTTGCTTAGCAACTCCATGGCAGAGAAAGGCGCAGCTTTTCTTTCCATCATAAGCGATGACCCCTTGGCAATGGTGGGCATAGATCAAAGCAAGCTCGTGGAACATTCCCGCTCTTCTTACGAGGCCTGCAAGCCCTTTCAACAAGCAATTGCTGAAGGCAAACTGGTCTGGTGCATTGTTGCAGCAGCCGCTCCCCAATGGGCGCAGCATGTATTTCCACAGCTGTCTGCCGAAGAAGCGGTAGACAAGCTTTGGCAGGCCATATTCTCGGCGGTGCGTGTTAACACTGCAGACCCCCTTGCCGCCTGGCAACAACACCGCAAGAGCTTTGACGCTCGCAAGGCGTGGCTCAACAGCCAGCACTTTGATCGCCTACATTTTCATAGCGAGCTGGGTACCAACTTGGTAGTAGGGCTCAACGAAAAAGGGCTTTGGCAAGGCGGTGGCGATATTACAACGAGTGGAACGGAGTTCTTTCCTAACATGCCTACCGAAGAAATCTTTACCACGCCCAATCGTCTGCGCGCAGAAGGCATCGTCTATTCCAGCATGCCACTCATACACTACGGCAGCCCCATAAAAGATTTTTCTCTCAGCTTTAAGAATGGAAAAGTCGTTGACTGCTCTGCCAAGGTTGGACAAGACGTGCTTGAAGCAATTCTTTCCATAGATAAGGGAGCAACTCGCTTGGGAGAATGCGCCTTGGTTCCCTGGGATTCGCCGATTCAACAAAGCGGCATACTTTTCTTCAACACCCTTTTTGATGAGAATGCTTCTTGCCACCTGGCCTTGGGCAAGGGCTTTTCTGACTGTTTTGAGGGTGGACAAAAACTGAGCGAGGACGAGCTTGAAGCAGTGGGTGTCAACAAAAGCGCCACCCATGTGGATTTCATGATAGGAACAGCCAATATGAGCATCACCGGCATTAAACCCGATGGGCATGAGCTCCCTATTTTTTCCAAAGGCAACTGGGCTTTTTAGTGTACAGGTTTTGCGCAAGGAAAACCTTGTCCGAGGTGTACCCCAAACAACCATAACCTGCACAACCAGCTTTCTGCCTGCCACACTGTAGTATCATGTTGTCTGCTTAAATCTACTATGCTTTGATAAAGTGTACTAAAGTGCACACTCTGAGAAAGGGCAGCAAGTGAAAGACGAAACTAATCGCCAGCCAGTAACGCTCAGCGATATTAACAATGAATTCTCGCTCGTTAATTCTGCCTCTATGACTCCCGATGCAGACGATGCAGTGCAGTTTTTCTCCGGCAAATTCGTACCCTTGGAGATGCACCGGGTTACGACGGTCAAACGGCTGTATTTACGCACCATTGATGCCAGAGCTGAGGCCATTACCAAGGCGGGAAACAACACCTTTTTGCTAGACAACCGCGATGTCTTTCTCGACATGCTTACTGACAGCGGAGTAAACTCCATGAGCATCTACCAGCAGTCTGCCATGCAGGCAGCAGACGATGCCTATGCGGGCTCTGCCACCTATTACCGCCTTGATGACGCGCTCAACTTCGTCTTTGGCAAAGACTACTTCTTACCAGCGCACCAGGGTCGCGCCTGTGAGCATATTATCGCACGCTGTTTTGTTAAGCCAGGCAATACGGTAATTACCAATTATCACTTTACTACCACCAAGGCTCATATTGTGGAAGTCGGAGGCACGGTATACGAGGCTATAGCACCCTCCTCCCTTGATCCCAACCATATTGCCGATTTCAAGGGCAACATGGATCTTGACATGCTGGCTCTCGAGACCCAACGCGTAGGCGTAGAAAACATTGCTTTTGTGCGCATAGAGGCAGGCACTAACCTTATTGGTGGACAGCCAGTCTCGCTTGCCAACATGCGTGCGGTGTCCAAGTTCTGCAAAGAGAAGGGGCTGATGCTGGTCTTTGATGCCTCACTGTTGGCGGACAATCTTTACTTCATCAAGACCCGCGAAGAGGCTGAGCGAGGTAAAAGCGTACGCGATATCTCACTTGAGATTGCTGATCTTATGGATGTCATCTACTTCTCGGCTCGTAAGCTTGGCTGCGCACGCGGCGGCGGCATCGTCACCAGTAGCACGCAACACTATGACACCATGAAGCCACTGGTGCCACTTTATGAGGGCTTCTTAACCTATGGCGGCATGAGCGTGCGCGAGATGGAGGCCATTGCCATTGGCCTGCTTGAGACCTGCGATTTTCATGTGGTCTCGCAAACAGCACTCTTTGTCAAAGCGCTCGTTGAGATGCTCGATGCGCGTGGGGTACCTTGCGTTAAGCCGCCGGGAGGACTTGGCTGCCATATAGATGCCATGAGCTTTGTTGACCATATACCTCAGGAGCAATACCGTGCTGGTGCCTTGGCCGCAGCATTCTATCTGATAAGCGGAATTCGAGGTATGGAGCGCGGCACCTTATCCGAAGACAGGAATCCCGACGGGAGCGAGCACTTTGCAAGCATGGAGCTTATGCGCTTGGCAATACCTCGCCGTGCCTTTACCCTCTCGCAGTTAGAATATGTGGCCGATCGCCTCACTTGGCTCTATGAACACCGTAAGCTCATAGGCGGCCTAAGGTTTATTGAAGAGCCCGAGGTCTTGCGCTTCTTCTTAGGACGTCTTGAAACAATAGGCACCTGGCAAGAAGAGCTCATCAAAGCCTTTAAGAAAGATATGCCAAGCGGCTTGTAATTGTGGAGGGAAGCCATGTTTAACACTTTAGAAGAAGCTCAAGCCTTTTGTTTAGACAATGACATCAAGATGATCGATTTTATGATGGTCGATGTGGATGGCCGCTGGAGGCATCTAACGATTCCAGTTGAGCGCTTTAATGAAGAGGTCTTAACAGATGGCATTGGTTTTGATGGCTCAAACTACGGTTATGCACCCGTTGAGAAAAGTGACATGGTTTTTGTGCCCGATCTAAAAAGCGCCTACTTTGATGTTTTTGAAGAGATTCCCACCTTGGGCATGATTGGCGATGTCTACGTCATCGATCTGCCCGAGAACTCTCGTTTTGATCAGTACCCTCGAAACGTTGTCAAGCGTGCCGAGGAGTATATGCAGGAGCTGGGAGTTGCCACTGAGTTTTGCATAGGGCCAGAGTTTGAGTTTCATGTCTTTGATCATGTAAGCTTTGAGGTTGAGCCTTTTGGCTCTCGCTACGATTTAGATACAGAGCAGGCTGAGTGGAACACCGGATGCATGGACGATAACTTAGGCTACAAGGTTCCGCATAAAGGTGGCTATCACATGGCCTTGCCTACAGACAGGCTCAGTAGCTTTAGATCGCGCCTTACCATGTTGATGGAAAAGCTCGGTATAGCGGTCAAATACCATCATCACGAGGTGGGAGGACCTGGACAAGTTGAGATTGAAGTTGAGATGGGCACACTCCTGGAGATGGCCGACAAAACCATGATGACCAAGTATTTGGCAAAGAACCTCGCCTTTGCAGAAGGCAAATCTGCAACCTTTATGCCCAAGCCCCTCTTTGAAGAAGCAGGCAATGGCATGCATGTACATATGCATCTCTTTAAAAATGGCAAGCCCTTGTTTTACGATGAGAAGGGTTACTCGCAGTTGAGCAATACGGCGCTTCATTTCATGGGTGGCATCCTCACCCATATCAAGGCACTTTGCGCTCTTACCAATCCCAGCACCAACTCCTACAAGCGCCTGGTGCCAGGCTACGAGGCACCGGTGACCATTGGCTTTGCTACCTCAAACCGCAGCAGCGTTATTCGCATCCCTGCCTACGCCAAAGGGCCCCTCAAAAAACGCTACGAATTGCGCAACCCCGACTTTACCTGCAACCCTTACTACGCCTTTGCTGCCATCCTTATGGCAGGGCTTGATGGTGTTCAAAAAAAGATTGATCCTGTCAAGGAGGGCTTTGGTCCATATGACTTCAATCTGTACGATCTCTCCCCCGAAGAGCAGGCAGATATCAAACAACTGCCACGAACTCTGGACGAAGCGCTCGATGCTTTGGAGTCAGATCATGACTTCCTCACCAAGGGCGATGTCTTTTCTCCCCGGTTAATCGAAACCTGGATTAAGAGGCGGCGCAAGGAGGCTGCCCGGTACAATCAGCTTCCGCAGCCGGTTGAGTTTGAGATGTATTACGATCTATAGGCAGGTGTTGACAGAATGCTTGATCGTCTCACACTTGCCTACTTATATGTTTGACTCGAGACCAAGGTGCGTGTGCTTGGGCTCACTTGATTACCAGTGACTTAAGAGAGGCTGATTCTATGGAGGCTATCCAAACCGGATGCAAGCGATGCGGCTCAGAGGAATTTGAGCTTATGAATCCCAAGACTGGCGAAGTGATCTGCGCCTACTGCCGCAATCGCTGGATAGAAACAGCTCTCATCCAGCGCACCGAAACCGAGAAGTTTCTTGCCGAACAGGCAAAGCGTCCCCAGGTCACAGTGGATAATTCCACCGAAACCGATAAGCAGCTCATGGATCTTATGACCAAGGCTGCAGGGGCAGCAACCGGAGGCTGTGTCAACAGAGTAGCCAAGGCTGTTGTGCTCATCGTGGTAGTGGTCATTGCAATAGTTACCCTCTCTTTTTGCGGCCTCTATAGCTTCATGGGCTCTTAGTTGACGGTATGAACTCTGCTATCAAATGCGCTGAGACCCTTAACGCAGGCTTCTTTCCCCTGCCTGTATCTCCTGTAGACTGGTAGGAGCAATCGTGGCTCATCGAGGCAAACAGAGTCCTTTTGCCCGCAGTGCCCTACGGCAGGTACGCGATACGCTACCTCGATTTTTGTCGATCTTGCTCATCACTATGATAGGTGTCATGTTCTTTGCAGGACTCAGGCTTACTGGTCCCTATATGCAGGAATCTGCGGAGCTCTGGTTTGACGAACTCAATTTCATGGACGTGCAGCTCTACTCTACCATGGGCTTTGACGACGACGATATTTCTGCAATTAGCACAACTGACGGTGTGCGCCAGATAGCTCCAGGCTACCACGCCAATATGCTGGTCAAAAACGCCTCGCAGGAGATGAGCGTACAGCTTCTTTCGCTTGACGCCCCACTTGATGAGCCGCACCCTTCTTCTTCTGCCTCCCCGCTTAACCAACCTTATCTGCTGGATGGCAGGCTGCCCAAACAAGCAAACGAATGCTTGGCAGAAGAACACTGGATGCACGAATCAGGCAGCGAACTTGGTAGCACGGTACGCTTCTATTCAGGCACCTCTGATCCTTATGGCAGTACACTGGCCTATGATGTTTTTACCATAGTTGGCGTAGCGTGCACCCCACAGCTGGCATCACCAGAGCGCGGTAGCTCTACCATTGGATCAGGCTACAACAGATTCTTCTTCCTTCTTTTGCCAGAGGCGTTTACTCTTGAGTTTTACACCACAGTGTATGTGCAAGCTGATCTATCAGACGCCCAGAAGGGAGAGACAGGGTCTGGCTCACGATTTGACCAGGCATATCTTGATGCGGTAGCGCCTACTGTTGCAGCCCTGGAGGCAACTGCCAGCAAGCGCAGCAAGTTACGTTTTGATTCGATTGTCTCAGATGCTGAGGCCGAGCTCGCCGATGCGCGCGCCGAGATTGCCCAGGGTTACCTAGACCTTGCTGAGGCTGAGCAAAAACTCAACGAGGTACTCGAGCTCATAGAAGCTGGTTGGTTAGAGTTGCAAAGCTTTGGGGAGGACTTGGAAGCTTTTAGGGTTGAGGAGGCAGATGCGCGTGCTGAGCTGAGCCAAGCAGAAGATGATGTTTTCCAAGCCGAGCAAGACCTGCTCGACCTTGAGCCTCCCACCTGGTACGTCCTTGATTTGGAATCCAACTCGGGCTTTAGAAGCTACAAGGAGCAAATTGGACAAATGGAGTCGATAGCCGTAATGATTCCCGTGCTCTTCTTCCTCATTGCCGCCTTGGTATCCATGACTTCCATAACCCGCTTAGTCGACAGCGACCGCACCATCATAGGTACCTTCAAGGCACTTGGTTATACCAATAGGACGATTACCGCGCGCTACCTGGGTTATGCCTTCTCAGCCTCACTTCTCGGTGGTGTACTGGGTATCATCGTAGGCTCTGCGGTTTTTCCCCCGCTTATCTTCAATGCGTTTAGAACTATGTACTCCATAGCACCTGGCCCCATGGTTTTTTCGTGGTTTTACCTGGTGCTTTCGATAGGGATTGCGCTTCTTTGCACTGTAGGCCCTGCTTTGTTGGTGTGCCTGGGAATTTTGCGAGAGACTCCCGCTTCTGCCATGAGACCGCTGGCTCCCCCACCAGGCAAGCGTATCCTGCTGGAATATATCAAGCCGCTTTGGCGTCGCCTTTCTTTCTTGCATAAGATTACAGCCCGCAACCTTCTTCGCTACAAGAAACGAGCGTTTATGACCATATTGGGAGTTGCCGGTTGCACAGCTCTCATGTTCACTGGCTTTGCTTTGAATGACTCGCTCGTAACCATAGGTCCAAAGCAGTATAGAGAGCTGCACGCCTATGATATAACCGTGGCCTTTAAGTCCGCTTTAGATGATAACGATCTTGAAGAGCTCTTTGGCTTCATAGATAAATCACCCGAAGTGAGCTCCTCTACCCTGATTCGACGAGAAACGGTTGATATCTTGAGCGATGTGGTTACCAAGGACTTGGCGATTATCGTCTCCTTAGATCCAGCGGAGTTGCAAGAGTATTTCCTGCTGAGACCTCGTGCAGAAGGCCTCTTTTCTGAGGCTCAGCACCATCAGCTTAACAACGCGGGCATAATAATGACTGAGCAGATAGCTCGCCAGTTGGGTGTGGACGTGGGCGACATCCTCACATTCAGGAATCTCGACGACGAAGAAGCAGAGTTTACTGTAGGAGGCATCAGTGAAAACTATGTGTATCACTATGTCTTCATGACTGCTGCTGTGTACGAAGCAGGTTTTGGGAAAGATTATGAGCCTAACCAGATTCTTGGAGTCTTGACATCCGGTTCTGGCAACGAGGGTTCAATAGAAAATGAAAGCATGGCAGATGGTGAGGACTTGGCAGAAAGTGAGGGTTTGGCTGAATCCCTCATGGCGCTCAGTGCGGTATCGGGAGTAAGCTTCTCAAAAAAACTCGCAGACGACTTTGCTTCTATATCTGACGTACTTGAGTTCGTGATGGTCATACTCATACTAAGCGCTGCTGCTCTGCTCTTTGTAGTGCTCTTCTCGCTCAATACCATCAATCGTGAAGAGCGTACCCGCGAGCTTGCTTCCATCAAGGTGCTTGGCTTTCAGAGTCGCGAGCTTGCCTCTTACGTCTATCGCGAGGGGCTGATACTCACGGTGATTGGTATAGCCTTTGGACTACTCTTGGGCGTAGGGCTCGAGCGCTATATCATCACAACCATCGAGATTGATGTCTTTATGTTTAGCCGTGACATCTTGCTGCCCAGCTATGTCTACAGTGTTTTGCTCACTGCTCTATTTGCCCTCGTAGTCAACCTCGTGCTCTATCGTCCCCTTACTCGCATAGACATGGTATCTTCGCTCAAGGCAATTGAGTAAACAAGTATCATGACAGCTTGGAGCACCACTTACCAAGAGTTGTCTTTGGGAGTGCAAAGAGCAACCTTTGATCTTGCTGCATGTCGTTTTGCTGGTAGGCTCATTTGCTCGCACTACGAATAGACGTCCTTTGTACGCGAAGCCTCACCTGCAAGCTTCCAGTAAAACCACAGTGCTGCATCAAGAAAGAAAGGTTCGAGGACTCTTTTGGCAGCCTTTAGCTCTGCGATGATGGGGATGTTTTGCGGACAGAGTTTTTCGCAGGCACCACACTCTACACAAGCACTGGGCACATTCTTTTTTCCAGGGGCGCTGGTGACCGCAGAGGTGACAAACAAGGTCATGGCCGAGATATAACCAGTGACGTAGCGTGCGTTGTAAGCAGCAAAGCAACTGGGTATATTGATTCCTTGTGGGCAAGGCATGCAGTAATTGCAGCCACTACAATTCACTTTGTAGGCAGACCTGAAGACATCAACGGCCGCAGCGATGGTAGCATGGTCTTCTTCAGAAAGCATGCCTTTGCTCGTCTTGAAAGCAGTCTTACTGTTCTCCTCCAGCTGCTCATGGGTGTTCATGCCCGAAAGCACCACCGTAACCTCCGGCTGATCCCAAAGCCATTCGAGTGCCCAGGCAGCGGGGCTACGGCTGCTGTCTGCCTCCTTGAAGAGTCTTTGTGCCTGTTTGGGAAGACCCGTAGCAAGCTTGCCGCCAAACAAGGGCTCCATGATGATGACGGCCATGCCTTTTTCATGCGCTTTTATGAGGCCAACACGACCAGCCTGATAGTTCTCATCCATGTAGTTGTATTGAATTTGACAGAAGTCCCAGTCAAAGGCTTCAAGCAACTCAGGAAATTCCGGCTGGGTGCCATGAAAGGAAAAACCGATTTGCCTAATCTTACCAGCTGCTTTTTGCGCATTGATCCACGATCCAATCCCAATTGAAAGCAGCCGATCAAATGAGGCAGGGCTCGAAAGATTGTGAATGAGGTAGTAGTCGATATAGTTGGTCTTGAGGCGGGCAAGTTGCTGATTGAAATAATGGTCAAAGTCCTCAGCACTTATACATTTGTTATGGGGCAGTTTGGTGGCAATGAATACCTGCTCTCTCTTGCCACTCTTTTCCAGAGCTTGTCCAAGCACTTCCTCGCTTTTGCCATAAAGATAGGCGGTGTCAAAATAGTTTATGCCCTTTTCAATAGCATCGTTGATGATTCTCTCAGCCTTACCCCAACCATCCTGGCCCTGACTATTACGTGGCAGACGCATACAGCCAAGCCCCAGTACAGATAACTTGTTATTTGATTTAGGGTCAATGCGGTATTGCATTGCTACCTCCCGATTGGTTAGGCAATTGCTTGCAGCATGAACATGCACTCACTCGTAGGAACAAGAATACCGTAAGTTGCCCAGTAATGGCCTTTTGGTTTCTAGCTTGATTTATACAGCGCCTTGGCAGCAAAGTGGCGTGTAGGATGTCTTTTCTATCTCTAGCGTAAATAATATGAGTCTACTATTGCTTTTGTTCGTTTCTAGGCGTATGATATGGCTATTGGTTCATTTATAGAGAGGTGCAGAGCCTTTCCTTGGGTATGAAGTAGGTGTTTTTACATGCGTATGAAAGCCACCATAATCATAATCCTCATAGCCTTTGCGGTGACTGCAGCTAACTTGGGCACCAGCTTGGTGCTCACCCGCCAAAGCCTTACGGAGACTATGGGCAAGGACATCTCCTTGGCGCTCGATATTGCCAATGATCTCGTGTCTACCAAGATTAGCCTGTACAAGTCCAACGCACATACTATTGCTGAACGCCTTCATCATGCAAGTACTCCTGTCCAAATGGAAAGTATCATGCATGAGCAACTTGCGGAGTTTCCCGATTTTATTGCTCTGGCAGTTTTTGACACACAGGGTATGGTGGCTGAATACGGAAACTCCCCCAGTGTCACACATTGGCTCGAGAACAGTGTGTATATGCAAAATGCCTTTAAGGGGCTCACCGTTATCTCCACAACCAGAATCAATGAGGCTACCGGGGAGTTGATAATGCATATATGCTCGCCTATGGGCTCAGATCATGTTCTCTCGGTGACCTTTCCGGGGATGATCTTTACCGAATTGCTCGAAGACTACAAGCTCTGGAATACCGGCAACATCTTCATCATCGATGAGGAAGGCACTGTTATTGCGCATGCTAATCACGAGTATGTGACTTTGCGAGTCAATTTCATTGACACCCTCATGGCCTCGGGCACAGAAAGCGATAATGCAAATCTTCTTACTCTGCTGGGAGAGACGAGGGGACTCGGCACCTATGCCTATGGTGGTGTGACCTATCAATGCGCTCATGCACGGGTATTGGCCTCGGAGTTAGGCTGGCGCATTGCATTGGCGGTGCCGTTGGAGGAAAGTCCGGTGGCGCAGGTGCAAGACAGGCTTTTCTTGCTTGCAGTTTTGTTTTTCATGTTGAGCGTCATTGTAGCGCTCTTTATCTCAGGATTTTTAGCAAGGCCCTACAAGAGGATTACCGAGCAAAACCACCGCCTTGAAGAGTTAAATGAGATCACCAGGTCTCAGGCAGACAAAATACAGGAGGCAAACCAGGCCAAAAGCAACTTTCTCGCGAGCATGAGCCATGAGATGCGTACGCCTCTCAACGCAGTTATTGGCCTGTCCGAGCTCGTTATGCACGACGGCGAGGCAGCCGAAGAAACTGAGGATCGGCTTAGTAAGATTCATTCCTCTGGCATGACTTTGCTCGGCATAGTCAACGACATCCTCGACATATCCAAAATCGAGTCAGGAAAGTTTGAGCTGCATCCTGTCGAGTATGACACCCCCAGTCTGATTAACGATATTGTCACCTTAAATGTCATTCGAATCAGAGAAAAGCCCATTGTCTTTTCTCTTAAGGTAGATGAAGAGCTGCCGAGGTATCTCTTTGGAGATGATTTGCGAGTCAAACAGGTGTTTAACAACCTTCTCTCCAATGCCTTTAAATATACGCATGCAGGCACCGTAGAGTGGTCGATGGGCTTTGAGCAGTGTGATAGTGAAATTGTGCTCGCCTCCAGCATCAAGGACACTGGTATCGGCATCAAGGATGAAGACATTCCCAAGCTCTATAAAGATTACAGCCAAGTGGATGCTCAGGTAAACCGCTTGTCGGAGGGCACTGGGCTGGGGCTCTCGATCACCAAGCGTTTGGTAACTATGATGGGCGGCACCATTGAGGTGGCAAGCGTGTACGGCGAGGGCTCAACTTTTACTGTGCGCCTGCACCAAAAACTTCTATCTGATGAGCCTATTGGCAAGGAAGTAGCTGATAATCTCATGGGCAATCGTTATGCCGCCTCAAAACGCGGGCAACGTGCTGGCTTTGTACGCATTGACCTTTCATATGCACGGGTACTTGTGGTAGATGACATGCCCACCAATCTGGATGTAGCAAAAGGCATGATGGCACCCTACGGCATTCAAACGGACTTTGCATCCAACGGCTTGCAGGCAGTTGAAATGATGAGAGCAGGCACGCCGCGCTACGACGCAGTCTTTATGGATCATATGATGCCAGGTATGGACGGGGTTGAAGCCTTGCGGGTTATTCGCGAGGAGATTGGTGGCACTTATGCGCAAACCATTCCCGTTATTGCGCTGACCGCCAACGCTATAGCAGGCACCGAAAAGATGTTTCTTAGCCGCGGGTTTGATGCTTTTATCTCCAAGCCCATCGACATCTTACAACTTGATTCTGTGCTACGCCAGTGGGTGAGAAATAAAAACTTTGAGCAAAGGTACGCCGAGGCCAGTGACACTTGTCATAAAAATGTTGAGCAGGGCGACGAAGTGTTGCCTGTACATAGGTTGGATAGTTATGCGCCGTTAGGAAAAGGGCAGCTTTGCAATGGAGAATGCACTGTGCCCAAGCCCCCAAAGGAACAGCCAGGAGATGAACAGCTGGATGATGAACAACCAGGCGATGTGCAGCTGGTTGATGAGCAGCTGGATGAGCGGCCTCGCAAAACGCAGCTCGGTAATTGGCAGCAAAGAAGGGCACCAAGCAGCGAGATGGATGGCGAGGGGCTCACGGCATTGCCTCTTGGCGGCATAACAATCGATGGTATAGATATTGCCTACGGCTTAGAGCGCTTTGCTGGTGGCGAAGAAGCCTATGTGCAATTGTTGCGGTCCTACCTCAGTAACACTCGTTCCCTGCTCGATGAGATAGCTCGCCTTTTGGATATGGAGGATCTGGAGGGCTACGCCATAGTTGTGCATGGGATTAAAGGTGCAAGCTATGGCATGGGTGCAAGGTGCATTGGTAAGAAGGCCGAGCAGCTGGAGCGTTGGGCTCATGAGGGTCATGCAAAGCGAGTATTTGCAGAAAACCCTGGCTTTGCAACCTCGCTACGCAGTTTGTGTGATGCCATTGACCAAGCATTGCTCTGCTACCGCCAGACGAGAGTAAAGCCATGCAAGGCTGCTCCTGACCCACTGCTACTTGAGAATTTGTGGAATGCCTGTATGGCCTTTGACGTAGGCAGTGTGGACGCCATAGTGGCAGAACTAGAGTCTTATACATATGAGGACAACGGCAAAGAGCTTGTTGGTTGGCTTCGCCAGCAGATTGATGAGATGAATTATGAAATACTCGCCAAAGGCGACTGGCTGTCTGCCAATGATGAGTTGCCCTTGCTTTCTACACTTGAGCATGGTCTGACGAACGCAAAATCTATTGAGCACACATACGCACAGAGAGGGAGAGGAGCGCACAATGCAAAAGAAACACAAACAGATCATCATGTTGGTAGATGATAATAAAACAAACTTGGCAATGGGCAAGAACATTTTAGGCGAGCACTACAACGTCTACCCATTGCCCTCAGCAGCCAAACTATTTGAGTTTTTGGGGCATGTCTCGCCAGATTTGATTTTGTTGGACATCGACATGCCTGGTATGAATGGCTATGAAGCCTTGACGTTGCTCAAAGCAGATCAAAAATACGCTGACATTCCTGTTATCTTCGTTACCGCCAAATCATCAGAGTCTGATGAGTACGAGGGATTGGCACTAGGAGCCATTGATTATATAACCAAGCCCTTCTCCCCTGCTTTGCTGCTCAGGCGCATCGAAAACCACCTTCTGGTACGCAGGCAAAAAATGAAGCTGGAGGAGTACAACAATAATCTACTGCTTATGGTCAAAGACAAGACCCAGCAGGTGTATGAACTCCTCAGCGCGATAATGCACAGCATGGCCGACCTCGTAGAGTTTAGGGATCAGTCCACCGGGCAACATATCTGTCGCACCCAAGAGTATCTACGGACGCTGGTTGAGCAGCTAATAAAGGATGGTGTATATCAAGACGAGCTGTCCTTGTGGGACATGGATCTGATGTTGCTTTCATCTCCGTTGCATGATGTGGGAAAGATAGCTATCAGCGACACCATTCTCAATAAACCCGGCAAGCTCAGTGATTGCGAGTACGACGTCATGAAAACGCATGCGCAGAAGGGTGTGGAGATACTTGAGCGCATGGAAAGCTCTGCTCAATACATTGACTTTTTGGAGCAGGCCAAGCTCTTTGCAGGAGCGCATCATGAAAAGTGGGACGGAAGTGGTTACCCTTTTGGCCTGAGTGGGCTCAAGATACCCCTTGAAGGTCGCATCATGGCCATTGCTGATGTGTATGATGCCCTGGTTTCTGTTCGCCCCTACAAAAAGGCCATGAGCGCTGAGAGCTCGGCGCAAGTTATCCTGGATGGTGCAGGTGCACACTTTGACCCCTTACTCGTCAAAGCATTTAGAGCTGTCAAAGACGAATTTGCCGCTATCACCCTCAAATATGCGGACGCTCATACAGAAGACAGTCGCACCGGTTTCGTTTGTCAGGTTGCGTAATTTGCGTGAGGAAACGCAACAAAAGGTGTAAAGTACGCCGCGGAAATGCACTCAAAGATGTGATTATCGCGATAAAGAGCGATGGAGAGCTGCTTGGATTGCATTTGTCAGGTTGCGCAAATCGCAACAAAGCAGTAAAGTGTCCTTTCCACTTTATTGCGGGGTGGAGCAGTATGGTAGCTCGTCGGGCTCATAACCCGAAGGTCATTGGTTCAAATCCAATCCCCGCGACCAACTAAACCGCAGGTCAGAGGCATATTTTGAGGCTTCTGACCTGTTTCATTTTAGCCCACTTTTTGCCCAGGTGAGCAATAAGTGGGCAATCATTCAGGCAATCCAGAGAGATTCGATCGCTCGACTTCTCAAATCTTGGCAGAACTCAGCTTATTAAGCTTGATAAATCACTTGGCCTGTCTTAAAAACATTTGCAACAAAACCACTCTTGTCATCTTGGCTATCCAGCAAAATCGGCTCTATGTTGTAGCTGATTCCACGACGCATACGCCAGAGCGAAGACGACGTCTCTAGCCAGTCACCCTGGAAGCCATCAAAGATTACCGCAACATCAATGTCGCTATCCTCGCCAGCATTACCCTTTGCATGAGAGCCATAAAGCACAATTGCTGCTGGTGATAGCGCTCTGGTCACCACCTCGGTATAGCGCTTGACCGTGCTATCTACTGTTCCTTTATCCAACATAGCAACTCCTCAGTGCTGTCGAGCAGGACTTGGCATTTCTCTTGTGTGAGCGTCTTGTATATCTGATCCTTATAAGCTGGATACCGCGCTTGGATATTCAGTGGGTTTAGCTCTTCGATAAAGTCCTGCTGCTCTTCACTCATTGTGTCAATTATACCAGCTCGCACAGCCAGCCTAGATAAATCGTGAACTTTTGGCGGCATCTCGCCCTCTTCACAGCTGCGAGCAATAACAGCCTTCAATGCCTTCTCAATTGTCTGGTGGCACATAAAGCCAACATAAAGATACCGCTTTGAATTCAGCATGGCCTTAGCAGTTTCAATATCATAGTCAGCTAGCTCAAACCAATATTCTGAATGGTCACTCATAGGCTCTCTTTTCTGTTGTCACTATCGAAATACCAGCTTTCACTGCATGTCCTTTTTGCTATGCCTTATGATTGTGTACTTTTCTCCCTGCTCATCAAGAACATACCCTTTAATAAGTCCCCGCAGTCTAAATATTTCAAGTATGGTCTCGTTTGTGGTAGTTGCGTCAAACTTAGGTCGACTCCGAGCGTTATAGAGCTGTAAATAATTTTCTAATCCTGAGCTAGGCAGCCAGCATTTAATTTCTTCATCATTAGCTGCGGGAGCAAGTGCGATCAAAAGCTTTTTTTTACTAGCAGCTGAGATCCGATGGCTGCCAAAGAGCAAGGCGACAAATCGTTTTTCAATAATACTCGATTGAGATATAACACTATCTATATTGTTTATGGCTAACTCAAGAATCGCCTCCTGGGTCTTCTCTGCGTAGCGTGTTGCGTGCCTAAGCAAAAAATCAAAATCAGCAGAATCGTAGTTGTTATGAATAATATAAGCAGAAATCTCATCTGGAAGCTCCATAGCAGCAATGGGTATTGGGTCACCATCGAGCTTTAAGATTTCTATTTTTTCTGAAATGGTGATATCTGTATTCAATATCTTCATAGCCTCTTCATGTGAATACATGATTGTATCAGCCATCAAGCTGATGTATTCTTGTATATGCGCCTTTATGTAGTCAATAGCATAACCCTCGTAATGCTCGCGAATAAACTCGAGGGTTTCGCCTGTCATTTCAAGCTTGCCTGTTAAATCAAGTATTGAGAGTTTTTGCTGTGAGAGGCCTGCTACTTCTAGCGGTGAGAGTATGTAGTCAAATTGCTTAATGTATGCGCGATAAAGATTATCGTCAAGTTCTTTTGCAGTAACGAGCGCGTCAAAGAATTCTTTTTCTAAGATAGCATTGGAGAAATCTGAATTGCAAAACTCAACACCAAAACCTTTGGTATTTAAAAAGTCGATCAGTGCATCATCAAGCTCTGCGTTGCAAGCCGAGAAAAAGTATGAGACAATGTTTTGAGAGGTGGGCCTGACTGTTTTATGATTCTTCAGCAGCAATTGCCATAGATCCTCATTCTTAACATCTTGCAGGACAGGCACTTCTGTCTCAAGCTGTGAGATGTATCTGGCCATGTTCTCTTCATTAGCATCATTTTTATTGAGCAACGCAACAACACTAGGCGCAGCATCAATCATAGCCCCGCTAAAATCTTCAAAAATGGCATTAAAGAAATCATTAATATTTGAGTTCACATAGGCTGCTACCGAAGAATCAGCTTCTGTCATTAGTATTGTATAGGGCATCAAGCGAAAAGAGTCGAGATCGGGGCTACTATAAAACCTGCTAACCATTGCACGCAAATTATGATAGTTAATCTCATAAGAATTGTTGTTATAAATTTTCTCTAGCAACAATGGGTTTGAATTATCGATTTTTATTGCTTTGAAGCACACACCAAATTTCTTTATCCCTTGAGCGAGCAAGTCTTCAGGGTAAGAATTGTCTGTTGTCAGAAAGTTCGTGTCATTCGAAATTATTTGCACCAGAATCTCTTTTGATTTGTCATTCAAATAATCGAGTGTTAAGTGATCTCTGCCTTGAGCAGCTAGCAATGTGCGTGCGAACCTATCAACAAATCTAGCGCCCCTTTCACCGAATGGGAATGCGTCTCCATCTGCTAGATCATAGCAATCCGCAATAAAACTCTTCCATTCCAGCCCGAAAGCTTCAACAAGATTTGCTATGCAATTTGTAGTATTTCCATATCCAATAACAAACTCGAAGTGCTTAGAGCCCGAGAGCTGCTGTATGAACGTTCTCGTTTTTGTGACAAATATCTCAGTTGAAAGAAAATCAGCGAGCAGAAAGTCGAAAAGCTTATAGTTGAGAGTTTCCTCCTCCTCAAAAGCTAATGTAGACAGTCTTGATGCGACCATAGAGGGACGATCTAAGGGATAAACGTGCTGTTTTGCCCTTTTGTCAGCAACACTCCGTAGAAATATCATATCTCTTCTTGAAATTGAATTCTCATAGAAATATGTCATGTAGTCTGCGTAAGTTTCATCAATATAGCCTTCTCGAACAAGATACTTTAGCAATGGAAAGTAGTGGCTGTCTTTGAGAGACTCAAAGCTTTCCTTTTTACCCGTTTCACTTTGGTAATTGCATTCAAAGAGTGTGTTAACGCTATCTCTCGTGATGATGTCTTTAAGCTTACTCTCTTCTAGCCTCATAGCCTCCAGCTTTGCCTCAGAAATTTCTGAAGCAAGTAATTGAATGCGCTCTTTTCGATTGGCATCATTATCTGAGCTATAATTAAGACGCCTATCATATTCAGCGAGTAGCGCAGAATTTTGGCTGCTGCCGCGTTGCTGCTCAATTCTTTTTTTGCAGGTTTCCGGATCCACATAGTTTGTGTTACCAGATAATCTTGTATTGTAAATTATCGCTATTTCATCGCTGAACAATGGTTCGTTTTTAATTCTTTCAAGCTCCTCAGTTTTAGAAGCAATTGCAGTCTGTAGCTCCTCTCTTCGGGCTGACACTAATCCTTCTCTTCCACTGCCATCGATTACCTCACTGATAAAGCCTCTGCCCAATTGCAATTCTGAAAAATCTCGTGGGAATAGATTCTTGTATGCTATCACTGCCAGCATCTTATTGGGGTCCTGCTCAGTAGTAGTAAGTCTTGCTCTATAAACTGTAAACTCGTTACAAATATTTTGTAGAATACGCATATCATCTACATAAAGTGAAAGTCCTTGAAGAAACTCTTGGTCGATATCTGTGCTAAAACTATAGCCAATTTCTTGAAAGCACTGAATGAATTTATTGTACGAGTTTGAGCTGTCGATAACTGGCACGACGGGGATAATAAAGTCAAAGAACTTCACTCGATCAGCTGTCTCAAAAATGTCGTCTCTCATCAGGTAGAAGAATCGAAGTCTTCTGTCACCTCGCGAATTATTGACCAAGGTGTTGATTTCACGCAAACGCTCAAAGATCAAGCTCGATTCATATCTATCGATGTCTTCAAACACAATTACGTCAGCCTTTACCCTTTCGAAAAGATATAGAACCTCATTGAGATACTTGTCAAAAAAAGAACTCTCGTGCTCTTCGAATAATTCGATGCCAACACTACCTATCCCTGCTTTTTTTACAATATGCCTTTGTTCTTGAAGGCTTAGCAGCTTGTAAATGAAATACCCAGCAATCAGAAAAAAGGCCATCCCCGTAATAAAACGAGAGCCTGATACAATGCTATCTAATAGCAAAAAGCTATGTGGTTCTGCATTTATGTTTGCCAATCCGAACCACTCATCAGAAAACAGAGTGTACAGCCCGAGTATTGCGCCTGCCACGAGAAGAATGGCAGCAAAGAGGTTTCGTTTTTTTGAAACAACTTTTTTTACACGAAAATTCGTGAGTGGTATTCTCTTGGGCGGTATTTGATGTATTAATTGATTTAGTATTTTCCCTTCAAGCCTCGCTTCAACATCACCTTGGCTAACCCCCCTCTCACCCTCACCGCCATTGACGCTATAGTGGCTTTTATTTGACCTGAAATGTGCAAGTGAAATATGCACGAATATTTTGTTTGTGTGTTTCTTTTTGTATGTCTCTAGTATGCTACTTTTCCCCGAACCGTAGGATCCAGACAACGCAATGTTTTTTATATTGTCATTCGCAAAAACAAATTCGAAAGCGTCTTCATATACACTAATATCAGCGTCATGTATGGGACTATGTGCGTAGAATTTCACTTTACCGTTATCCATCCTTGTCCGATCCTTTGAGCTCTTGTTGGATATTAATGGTTTCCGCGAGCGCGCCTGCTACGGTTTCAATGTGGGTGAAGTTGTTGATGTCAAGTTGTTCGCCTTTGTGGGATTTGAACCATTTTGGAAGAACCTGGTAGCCGCCGATGTAGTAATTCCAAACGTCCTCGGGGATGCCGTGGATGCGTTTGTTCTTGTTGAGGTGGAGGACACCGTCTATGTACTTGATTGCACCTATTTCAAGGTCTTCGCTGTCGTTTGGCTCTATAGTCAGAGTTAATGGTTTCCTGTCTTGAAGCAAGTGTAACCTACGTAGGCGCGAGCCTGCATCTACAT
The DNA here is from genome assembly GCA_009784945.1 of Coriobacteriia bacterium. GTDB lineage: Bacteria > Actinomycetota > Coriobacteriia > Coriobacteriales > UBA8131 > WQXH01. Next base: position 78,869 of record WQXH01000002.1, read on the forward strand.
ATTGCCAGAAGTGTTCTTCGCTCACATAGAAAGCGTCTGGATTGTCAATTGCTTTTGGGTCGGCAATAACGGGAACACGAGGAAAGTCGCGCTTTAGAAATTCAGCATACTTCTCCCGATAATGTGGATCATAGAGAATTCCGTAGATGTAGTCGAAAACTTGTAATGGGTCGGCTTCAAATGAAAGATTATTAACGAGCTGTTTGAAATCGGTCTCATTGAAATTAGCTCGCCAATCGACCTCTATGCCTTGTGGGCGCAAATAGAGTGGGGCGACGTAGGCAGCACTTTTAGTTGGGTAATCGATAAAATGGCCATCAACAATGCTATTGACCGCTAAGGCTCCATCCCATGCTCTGTCAAAAACTGTTCCTTTTGGAAAAACTATTCCGATGTTAGGGCTATCTGAGAGTCCAGCACCTTTGTGTTCGAGGAAATGCTGCATGACCTGGAAGACGGGATAAGCGATGAGCCCTTTTGTATTGCCTGTATAGAACATCCATCGTTGATCGAAAGGGCGATAGTGTTCTTCAATATAGACCCCATTCTCTGGGAAGTTCTCTTCTAGATCTTTCTTCGCAAATCCATATTTCCAGTCGCGAGAATCGTTCCCAAGACTGAACTGTGTTCTCGCAGCGCTCTCCTCCAGTGCTAAAAACGATTTCAACCTGCTCTCAAGTGCTTGTTTCGAGCAGTCGGATACAAATGAGTCCCTCTTCGTCATCATGCCAATGGCGTTTACGGTAAAAAGACTAGCTAGTGACACACCCTCCTCATATTCTGCTTTTCCGTGTACGCATTGGGGCATGAAAAATAGATTGTTGGTATCAAGTGGAAGCTTGTTGAACTCTACGGAATTATCTAACAATTGCCGAAGCTTGCCTTTGGACTCACCGATAAGGTCGGAATGAATCACATCTGCCCACAGCTCGTTGTCGCTGGTCTTAACAGCAATAATAATGCCCACTCCTTGGCGAATATTGAATACATTTTCATCAGGTAAGCCATCTGGGGCAATCTCTTTTTTGTTTGCATTGCCATGAAGATCAACTACATATATCCTATCAAAGGTTTTGAGAAGGCTTGCTCTCATGCCCGCTAGACTTGGCGAATCATAATAGGCGTGAGGCGAAATAAATGCTAATACCCCCTCGCCATTTTTCTTTATCAGCGATTCAGCAAAATGAAAAAACATAATATAGTCATCTTTGAGGATTCCGCTCGTGCGTTTGTTAACGGTGCCGTCTGCATTGAATTTATATGAGGATGTGTCGTATTTATTGCCGCCGTGTCTGTTGTAGGGTGGATTTCCAATTATCACTTTGATGGGTCTCCGCGATTTCCAAGTATCGGCTTTCCGAGCCTCCTCGGTTACTGCTCCAGAAAAGTCCTGCACTGCAAATAGGCTCATCTGATCGGCATCCTCAACCTGGGTGAGCGGTGGCGCAAGTGTATTGGTCAGAAATATATTACTGGCTGGAATTGAGGCGCTTGGAACGGTTTTATCCAGTGTCTCGTCAATGGTGCGGCGCACCTTTAAGTGTGCAACCACATAGCTTGTCATCATGATCTCAAAGCCTATAAGGCGGCTCATCAGCCCTTTATTATCAAGGATATAGTCCTTCCAGAACGCTTCTTTGCCGCCTGTGAAATATGTTTCGTGTATGTATCGAATTATCTCTGCATGAAAAGTGCCCGTTCCTACAGCTGGGTCAAGAATTGATACTCTCGGAACACTTCGCTTGATTGTGGTTTTTTCCTTCTTGCCCTCGTGATAAGGCGTAGAGCTCAGCTCTAACTCAAAGGTCTCGTTGTTGGACAGGCCACCTTCGATGCCCAAATCCTCAACTAGCACCTTGTCCACCATACGAACCATCCAGCGCACCACTTGATAGGGTGTATAGTACACACCGAGCGATTTCCTGAGCGCAGGATCATAGTGCTGCAAGAACTCCTCATAAAAGTGGATGATGGTGTCTTTCTCATCGTCCAGGTCAAGCAAGGCTTCAATGTTGGCAATGCGGTACAGGTCGCAAAGGCGATTGATGACTGCCTCTAAGGTTGGATGTTGATTATTTGCGTTGGCAATATGTGAGAAGAAGAGTTTAAGCAGGTCGCTTTCTTGTCTGAGGCTGCCGATTGCCTCAAAACGATTGAATGATTCAGAGGCGCCATTGTTGTAGCGGGCAATAAACAACCCGTATACCACAGTCTGTGCATACATATCAGCAAAGCTCACCGTGTCAAGGAAGGGTCGAAGTTCCTCTTTTATCTTGCCGTAGAGAGAATATATCTCCACAAATAAAGGCTTGGTTCGTTGCTGCTCATCAATGACTGGCTGGCCGTTTCCATCGTCCTTTAGTATCCCAGTAATAACGCTACGAATAGTACGGGCATGAATAGCCATGTATTCTGCTAGCCTTGCTGAGCTTTTTATTTGGGCTGGATCCTTGAGCAGAAAGTCTTCAATTAAGCTGGAAAACAGATCGAGGCTTTCCTTTTTGAGTCTTAAGGTGCCTTCAACATATTCCATAAGATGCACTGCTGAGTAGCGTACTGGCTCATCGTTTTCCAGCATCCAAAAACTCCAGGTAAGGTTGTCAGTAAGAATGATGTTGCCATAGCGCTTGGTTTCAAGCAGGACTTGCTCCTTGGCGCGCTCGTCTATTCCGCCAACCCTCTTTACTTCAATGCCAGCAAAGGGCTCATTTTCGCTTGTATTCTCTCCCTCGCGCCAAAGAAGGATGTCAACATTTTCACCTGCTGCGCCACTGCGTCCGCCTGACAGGTCTCGTGCTTCACAACCAAAATGCTTTACTAGTGCGATGATCGGCTCATTGTAGGAGGTCTCAATGTTTCCTAATAAAAAAGCGTCGTTCACCCGCTTGAAGTACTCGGTTATAGCTTTAGATATGTCAGACACTCTTGAACTCCTTATTAGGCATTTGAAGCTTTTGCTTTCTTGCTTTCAGTTAATTATAGCGGCTTCTGCCAGCTCTTTAGCTGCCTTTCCACTCATCCCCTTTCATCTTCTCTAACCATAGCTCTAGTACTGCCTTTCAATTGTGGAGACAGCTCTTTCATCCATTCGCCCAAAATACTTACTCGCTGTTCAACAGCATCGCAGTCGCGAACTTGCAGTCTAGTGGGACAGCGGGACAGGGGACAGCCTCCTGTCCCACATTGCGGAATGAAAACGGCAGATCCAGCAAGTGTCCAGCAAGTAGAATCACGCCCATTTTGGAATATAGCGCTTGGGTTTAGGGGCAGGCAACTGCTGAGACTCGCTGCCACGGTCTATCTTGTTCAAACCAGTGCCCTCAGCCCTCACCAAGATTCTGCATCAGTCTTGCAACAAGCTCAGATCCTGCTGGGGAACGTGGTAAAATGGTTACATATCACGACGCGGGCGATCCGAACGGAGAGATACCTAAGGAGGACCCGCATTTTCCTTGCCCTCTGCTTTGGCAATCTTCCGCATAACATTCTCATCGTCAAGCTTTCCAAGGTATCTTGTACCGACCGCCTTGTATAGCGATGATGAGCGCTTTTTGTTGGGCAACAGCAGTCTCTCGAAGCGATTCTCTTTTATCAGGTAATCGACCATCCGCTTGTAATCACCATCACCAGAGACGAGCACCACTTTATCAAACTCCTCGCGCTCGTAGAGCTTCCTCATTACCGAGAACACAACATCAACATCGACGTTCCCCTTTTTCTTACCAACGAGATTCTTGCCGTGTTCACGAAAGACAAGGATGTATCCAAAAGGGACAGGAGCCTGTCCCTTGTCCCATTTATGATGGCTACTACGGAGCTGCGTTCAACAACCTGCTTGAGCGGCTCTGGCATAACTTTGCGTGCGATGCCTGCAAGGGCATCCTGGGTGTCTGTGAATGCTGTGGGCAGCTCTTTGAGGCTGCAAATAAACGTAAGGATGTAAAACGCTTTTGCTCAACTGAATGCCAGAGCTATGCCAAGTCTGCACGGCAGTACCGGAGACGCAAAATCAGTGAGCTTGCTGATGCTCTTGGCAGGAGACCTACGCTGGAAGAGGCCCAAATGGCTGCTGGCAGCTATGAGGTCTCCGAGAAGATGATTGATGCAGCATTGAAGAAGCCTTAGTTGGTCAGATTGTTTTTGCTGCTACCAGCACGACGATACTTTTGTAGACGGCTATTTGGCTTATCAGGAATGGTTCTTTCGATTATCCTGGCGTCAAGCGCTGGCTGAATATAAGCTCTCAAGAAACTCATACGGTCGGAGAGCCCAAGCATTTGCATTAGCTCCTTTAGGCTAAACTCCTCTTCTCCCAACACCCTCAACAGCTTATTGACTTGAGGGGTAACTTGAGGGGTAACTTGAGGGGTAACTTGCTCTGCATCGTAGTTCATGTTCAAGAGAATCACTTTGAAATTGCGGCCGTCATCGATAAACTGGGGTTCGAACTCAGGTTTATAATTTGGCGCTAGCTCTGTACGCTCACGAATGAGCTTTAGTCCTGTGCCGCGTCGCTCCATCAGCTCCATTCTCTGGAACAGGTCAGCAATTATCGGATTGCGTCTTTCGCTGGAGACCGTTGTGACATCCACATCTTCTGGCAACCTGCCGTCTACCTTGCTACCTGGTGAGGTAATCTCTAGCCTATCATCGAAAACAAAAATCGTTATCTCGGCTCCGCCAATAGTATAGTCGCGATGAATCAGAGCGTTGACCAAGGCTTCTTCAACTACGCGTTCAACGTAGCTGTGATTGGCAATCCTACTGGGTCCAGTAATCTTCTTCCATGGCTTGAGATTGTTCCTGTCTACGAAGGCAAGCCCTTCTCTCAACAGCCTTAAGAGGCAGCCTTCGAATTCATGATCATCTAAAACTTCCTCAGATGAGCTTGACTTATGCAAACCCTTCCATCGTGTGCAGAAGATGCGGTTTGTCCTAAGTATCCACTGGTCTGCAAGAAGCACTCCAGCATTTGTCAGGAAGCCGTCCTTTGTAATTAGGCCAAGCGATTCAAAGTCGCTTTCCTCAAAAGTGCTGCGCGTTCGCTCATAGTAGGTAGCTTTGAGAATATCGAAGCTATAATCTTCCTTCTTATGGGTTGAGATCAACTCATCATAATGCGTGTTTGAGCCGCGCATGGCTAGAGAACGTAATTGCTGGCCCGATGCGGGAACCGAAGAACTGCCTGACCGAATGAATGCCTGTTGAACACCATCTCTCATGTAAAAGTATGGGCAATCATCCCCTGGAAACACCTCGAGAAGAACAATTACTTTGCCCTCATGCTCAACAACATCAACAGAATAGTCTGGCAGTGGGTCTATGCTGTTGCCAATCAGCTCACTTAACTTGTCTACAGTAAGCTGCGGGTTACAAATGCCTACCATTGCTCCATGATCATCCACCCCAATCAGAATCTTCCCTCCTGAAGAATTAGAAAACGCGCTGACTGATTTCAGCCAACCCTTTGGGCGCTCCCAATTAAGATTCGCTTTGAATTCTCTGTTATCCGTCTCAACACGTAGTAGGGCAGCTATATCCAACTCATCTGCGTTCATTCATCTGCCTTTCCTCGAAAAACCATGTCTCCTATTGTATCAGCTGCGACGCGATCGTTATTACCTGTGCAATAGATGTGGCTTCTTCAACAATCCCTGCTCACAAGATTTTATATCGCCAGCCTTTTGATGCCATCTTCTCGGAAATCAATTCACTAACAACGCCATCGGGCCCCGAGCAATACCAATCCATGTAGTTGCCATGACACAGCATGGACGCTATCAACGATCCGGCTGAGCGGAAGGAGTAGCCTACTTCGCTATTATCCTCATCAGATTCTTGACACCAATCAACATTTGCCAGAGCGGACCAGAGCTCTGTACCAAATTCCTCATCTTCTCTGAGTCGCTTCGTGAATAGCTCTCGAAAGTCATCCTCAAATTGTTGTCTATAGTCCACAGCGCTCCTCTATGTTCTGGAATTTTCTTTGATAGGATTGTAGTCATTAAGGTCATAATTGTCATTGAACTTGAAGTTCAATGACAAGATCAGCGAAAAAAGGTACTGTATTCTGCAGCTGTTGCGCCAAATGGCCTCAGCATGCAAATTGTTTAACTACAACAGCGTAGCTGCACAACGATGATTGAAGACAATGACACAAGCTATGAGCTCTACCAAGCAAGTCTATTATCAAACAAGTAGCCTTAGTCTGGACGATAAGAAGTCTTTTCTCCGAGAGTGTTTAGATCTCAGTTACGATTGGTGGGTCGACAAACTCGATTGCTCAGAGTCTTTTGCAAGGCAAAAAGTCGACTGCTCCTTCGAGGCAATTCTCGATAGGCTAACCAAAAAGTCTCACTTTGTAGTCATTAACCGGAGGCGCTGGGGCGATTTTGAAAACAGAGAGCACTTTGAGGTTGGCTTTTGCTCAATGGAAAGCCCAATCGATTACTTTCTGTTCATCGAAATTGAAAGCGCAAAGATGCCGCAGATTCTCGCTCACTACGATCTAAAACCAATGCACTAATCGTATTACAGCCTTGGTTTAGACAATCACTGGATGAGAAGCGTCTTATCTTGCTGAATTTGTTCATGTGTAAATGTCATGCTTTGCCTGCACTTTAGTGGTTTTCGATTATGAATTTAGTCTAGACACTATAAGAACCCCGCGACCAACTAAACCGCAGGTCAGAGGCCATTTTTAGGACTTCTGGCCTGTTTCAAATTTGCCCACTTATAGCCCAGGTGGGCAATAAGTGGGCAATCGCCTCGTGGGTATGGCAACCAAAAGTGGGAGCTGTGGCACAGTTTTGAATCTTAGACTGCTTGTCGTCTCAGCAAATCTGGTCAATTGTCCAGCTAGCATCAATATAAATTGCCAGAAAATCTGCCAAGCTTAAGGCAATTTGCTCTCCTGCGCACCCTGAATCAAAGATACACTCATCCCCACACTCGAGGAAGTGCGTTGAGCGTAAACCACCGTTGAGCAGCAGGGATGCCTCAACGATCAGTCCTCGGTTCGTCTGCACAATGTCTACGAGTCTATATGTAGAGACAGCTGACCTTTCTCTCATATCGTCTGTTCGCTCCAAAGGTTATGGATATGCAAGTATGTCGTAAAATGGTACTCCATATACGAAGCCCTTCGGCCCATCAGCTGTATATACATATTGCTATTGAGGTTTAGTTTCTGATAGTCGTCTCTGGCTATCTCCTTGGAGATGGCAATCAATCCTCCAGAGTCATAGCTAAAAGAGACGAGGCCTTTGTCAAAAAGAGAATCGTGGTTGACGCAAAGAACCAACCCGTTAGAAATATCAAGGCGCTCAAAGTCGCTTGAGTTTCTCCAAGGCTTGATATGGCTGGCGATTAGCAACTGACTGTAATGCAGTCCGCACAACTCACAAGAACTATTTTTTTTCAACAGTCTTCTCCTGAAGCTACTTTGGCCAGAGCGGGCTATTACGTTTCTTTTGACCTCGGTATTGTTTATCTGCTCATAGGTGTCTTTGCTGTCGCCGCTATCGCTTTGTAGGATCTCAAAGTCATGCCAGTATTGGAGAAACTCACCATATTGTCTAAGAGACGCACTCAAAGTCCCCTGAAGAAAACCCTTTGAGGCTTTGTTGATCTCTTCGAAGTTTGCTGCATTCCGGATTGTCTTCTCGACGTCTTTGAAGTCTTGGTATTTGTCGACGCAATACATACTTCTAGGAATAGGCTTATCAGTGGTCAAAGAGGAAGGTAGCTCATCCAGAGCCTTCGTATAGTTTTTGATAGTGCTTTGGCTGAGTCCATATACCTGTTTGCCTAACCAGTCTCGGAAGCGCCTTTCGCTTTCGGATTCATTCTTCAATGCAATATACCCCCTGGACTCTCTTTCCGTCAGGAACTGAAGATAGTAATTGGCAGCAGCAGGAAAAGCTCCATGTGTTTTTTTGTTTAGCATGAGATAGTTATCTGCAGATTCTAAAACCTGACGTGTCTCTTTAAAGCCATAAGAGGAGAGCTTGTTGAAAGCGCTCTGTCTCAAACTGTCGGCGACATCCAAGGAGTTCGGAAAGCTCTTGATGCTCCTCAAGTAAGAATTGATTGTTTGAGCCTTAAGCGGTTCCTGTTTCTGAGATAGATACTTTGCATACTCTTGCCTAAGTGCACTACTTGGCTCGGTTTTCATAACTCCTCACTTTTCAACACTCTGATTTGACGCTTCATGATGATCTCCGTTGTCAATTTAGGTATCCCTATTCTACCTGATAGCTCTTCGTTTTGATTTCATCTCAATTGTTCACTGTGCCGAATTAACTTTTGATCTTTATTCCTGGAATCTAGCTTCAGTTCGCGGGACGCAATGGCTTCGCACTCGCGGATTTGGGTTCGTTGCGTTTTGAGTTCACAGCCGATGTCTTTGAGTCGTTGGCGAGCTTCGGCGGCTTCGGTTGCATCGTCTGCCTTGGCAATTATCTTGTAGAGTTTGTTGCGCTCCTTGATGAGAGGTGGGATTCTTTGCTGTTGCTGGAGCTTGAATTCGTGCAGCTTAGTGAGGGTGTCAAGGGTGTTGGTGATGAGTATCTCGGTTTGGCGGAGGATTATCTCCAGCATCATGACTTCTGCACTGAGGTTGGGCGTGAGTCTCTTGGCGGGGATTGTTGAGTATGCCTGAATCAATAGGGCGTAGTGGTAGTGCTGACGAATAAGTCCTTGGTAAGGGAACTCTTCTGCCTTCTTGCTAATCTGGCGGATGATTGCTGGTGACAGAGTAGAGTGCTTTGTGTAGCCGCGGCGTGACATCTCTTTAGTGGTATGCCTCCCCTCTTTTGTGGCTTTCCAGTTGCCGTAGCTCTTTGTTTTCTGCTTTTCTGGTTGCTTAATGACGCTGAGCGAGTACTCGCGGCAAAGGCGGTCGCTTTCTGCACGGAAGGAGCGGTAGGCAGCTTTATCGTGGTTGTAGCGAAGGCCGTCTGTTTGCGAAACCGAGTTCCACATGAAGTGATTGTGGATGTGGTTTTCGTGGTCGGTATGGGTGGAGACAAGGACTTGGAATCTGTTGCCGAGGGTTCGCTCTGCAAGCTTGACGCCGATTTCATGGGCGGTTATCGCGTTGACTTCATCTTCGGCAAATGATTGGTAAGCGTGGTATGCGGTGGTGCCGCCTGTCTTGCCGTACTGCGCTTTGACGGCTTCCATTTCCATCACAGCAGTTTCCAGCGAGCAGTTGATACCTGACACCAGGAGGCCGCCAGCTGTCTTTTCAGGATTGGAGATGTAATTGATAAGCTTGGGCAGCGAACCGGTCACTTTCCAGATTTTTGTGGTGGCCATTATTCGAACTCCCAATGCTCAGAGTCATCGTCTAGCATCTCTCTAGATTCCGGGTCAAGCCCGGAATGACGGATGGTGAGCTTGTCTGGCTTGATAATCTCATTGGTGATGTCTTGGATTGCTTGTCGGAGCTCCTTGATGGCTGCCTCAATCCGTACAGCATCCATCTCACCAGTGCAGTGGACTCGGTGGGCAAGCTGATTCAGATTATTGCCAACATAATGAATCTCTCGCATCATGCGATAGTAGTCAGTCGGTGGAACCTCCTTGGGAACCATGCCGTTGATTAAGTGGCGGAGGTATGCCGAGCGAGTCAAATTGCAACGGCGGGCAAGAGTGTCAAGGCGGCGAAGCTCCTTCAGGCTGAGCCTGAGATTCACCTGTTCATTGCGCGTTCTCATGAGCGTGCCCCCTTTGTTGGCATGGGGAAAGCGGATGTGGATAGACAAAAGGCTAGCCATATCCATTGCTTGCCAGAACAATTCCCCGCGTCTGTGACACGGGGAACATCACTATCCGAAAAGAGGATGCTTTCATAATCTATGAGCTTCCCATGCCGATTATCGCAACACATTGCTGCGCCCCTTCTTCTCAAGATAACTAATCAGTTTGCGCTCATTGATGAGCAACTTCTTTGAACCGATGCGCATGCATACATCTGGCGGTAGTTCCCCTGCCCACTTGTAAGCGGTGGTGCGCCCGATGCCAAAGTGTTCTTGCAGCTCGGCTATGGTAATCCACGCCTTGGGAGAATCTACCAGTTGCGCTGACTCTTGGTTTTGGGTGTCCACCTGATGGACTATATCCGTCACTATCGTTTCCTTCCTTTTCGTCATTTTTGAAGTTGACAGATGCCAATCTATCATGTATTGTCATACTGTAATAGGTGATATTTGCAGTATATTTTCTTCTCGAAGGGAATTTGGAGATTGAAGATGCGTTATTCATTCGACCCAAGGTCAGGGCAAGTGCGCGGCACATTTGAGGTAGGCGTCGATTTTGAAGGCGAGATAGATGGTGAGCATTGTGATACCGAGCTTGTCACGTTCCAATTCAGTGAGAGCGAGGTCATGGAGAGAGTGGAGATTGACCAAGATCAACTCTATATAGACTTTGCAAACATCGTTGCTTCGGAGCAGATGCCTTTGCTGGAGGAGGATTGGATTGCCTTCAACCAGTTCTCTTCTTTCAATATCCCTGACGACTATCGGGACTATCTAGATTACGAGTCTTTAGTCAATCTTGCAGAAACAACAGGCCCTCTGTTTGGCTCCTTCAATGAGGAGTCTGGTTATATTCAAGTCGACCATATCATGGAGCCAGAGCGATGCTGGTACGATGCAGCTAAGGCGCTGAACCTCGCTATCAGGATTCAGTCATATCTTCTTGGGCGCGCCTACTCTGATTCTCTTGACGATGCCATTTACTTTACCTTGTATACTGGCGCAGGAGAAAACGAGTTGGTCTGGCAGTGCTCAAGTTTTTATCCTGACAGTATCGACAGCCCTTATTGGGAGATGCTTGAGCTCTCAGAAGAGGAGGAGAATCGCCTGTTCCTGCCTACTGTCGATGGCTCATGTGCTAATCTTGCATTTCATACCCGTTGGAACACTAGAGATCATGGACTGTGGAATCACTCCTCGCTCCGCGTTGCAGCAGTGCCTGGCGGAGTTGACATCTCAGCAATGGCTCCAGTTGCCTATGCATCTTTCAGCTACATGGTAGAAAATGATGAAACCGCATCATTAGCTAGGATACTCATCGCGCATCTGGTGCGCGCGCTCATGCTGCTGCATACCCATCGGGTTTATCATGACTGGTATGACGGGTTATTCGGCTTGGCCTATAACAACCTTCTAGAGCGGTTCTGGATGGACTTTGCCGCTGGCGCCTCTCTGGGCAAGCTCGGAGTATGCAATCACTGTGGAGAAGTCTTTGAGGCTATGGGAGAGCGGAAGGAAACCAAGAAGTATTGCTCAGTATCCTGCCAGGCTAACGCCAAATCCGCTCGGCAGTACCGGAGACGCAAGATTCGAGACCTTGCTGAAACACTTGGCAGGAGACCTACGTTGGAAGAAGCTCAGGAAGCTGCTAGTAGCTATGAGGTCACAGAAGAAATGATAGATACGGTATTGCAGCACCTATGAAACAGGTAATATGACTATCCAATGCCCAGCGCGAACCGATCCTTCCCTCGCCAGATTTCCACTTGCCTTCAATGATTCAATATCTCTGAGGACTGTCCTCTTGGCTACACCCATTTCCTCTGCAAGAGTCGTTACGGTTTTTTTGGGATCATCGGTTAAAGCCCCCAGTATTTCTTTTTGACGATAGGAAAAACCGTTCAACTGACCATCATTGGCATCAGTGACATCTTTGATGACATTGGTGACATCTTTGGTGACATTGGTGACATTCGATACTAAAAAGGCATCTTCCCCACTCTCACTTTCTTCGATATCTGCACCGACAACCTCATTGGGCTCAACTGGCAGCTCTCGGCGAAAAAAGACCACGGAGAAGCCCTGCTTCTTCTTTTTGAACTCGTAGCGCACCCCTGCTGCATTACACTCATCGGCAATTTTCTTGAGTCCAGTGCCGAATCCTTCGATGTCCTTTGAATAATACATTATCTGGGCTAGAAGCGGATTTCGGTGTATAGGCTGTTCATCCCGCATGATGAAGTCTTCGGGAGAGTAGCCCTCTGGAAAGGCACCTGGATTATAAACCTCAATGCGATCGCTGAATATGACCAGCTCATTGATTTGTGGCACGAAGTAATCTTTATGCGCATATGAATTAAACAGTGCCTCGCGCAAAGCCTCGATGGGTACTTCTGGTATCTCTTCTCGCTTCATATTACCTTCGAGAACAACTCGCCAGCGTGTGTTGCGGCGAAAGTACCACTCGGCGGCATCAACAAGCTGATCAATAGTTCCGCTCTGTCTGTCAATATCAAGAAAGGTCAACCTCTCTTTCGTGGCAAATACGGCCATTTGGATCTCCAGATTCGGCTTCTTGCCAAACATCACTACTGCAGCATTCCTGGGTGCGTCTTTCTCTAACAAATGGAGCTTGTTGAGCGTACCTCTAAGATCGGAGAACTTAAAACTCAGGCGTCCTGCTTCGTTAGCCTTCTTCATATATGAGCGGACAAAATTCGTATTCATTTCAGTCAACGCTGAATCAGAAATTGATGTATCCCAAATTGATACCAATCCTTGCTTTTTCTTGAAGAATTCTTCGAGTGCCTCTGGTGCTAGTTGGCGGCTCTCGTCTGCAACGCGGATGTAGGCTTTACTGTCTGCGAAGTATGGGACATTATGGCCTTCGAACACTACTCGAATGCACTCTTTGTTGTCAATTTTTACCATCTCGACTGTCGGAATTATTTGAGGCTTAATCCTCGTTCCGATAGCTTGACTGACATCGCGAAGGCTTGAGGTCGACACCATTTGCCCAACAACTGTCCCATCAGGCTTAATCCCAAAGTAGAGTTCGCCTCCTTGGTGCTTATTGAGGATGGCGACAATATCTTCAAGAGCAACATTGAGTTCTCCCGTTGTTTTCTTGAACTCGAGTACCTCAGACTCCATACCAAAGATCATGGCTGTCCTTTCTTGTTACTCTTTCCATTGCCAAAAATCGCATCCCCTATTGTATCAGCTGCGGTGCGATCATTTTGGGCTATCGCATGGGCGTAGATGTCCATGGTGAGGCTTGCGCTGGAATGACCTAGGCGATGTTGGACGGTCTTGATGTCTGCGCCGCTGCCAATAAGCAAAGTGGCTTGTGTGTGACGGAGCTCGTGGAAGTTGAAGCCGCGGTAGCCGCTACGCTTGACGTGTCTGGTACCACTTGGGTCGGTGTAGATTTCCTCATGCTCAAAGTAGCCGAGACCGTGGTCAGCAAAGAAGTTGCGGCGCCAGCGCGAGAAGTTGTTGGGGTCGGTAATAGCGCCCAGCTCATTGGTGACAATCGGTGTGTCTGGCGTCTGCGCTATCATCATTTCCACTAACTGTTGACGTTGTAACTCCTTCCAGTTGCGGAGGTATCTGGCTGTCTCCTCGTCTAGCCCAATCCAGCGATGCGCATTATCGCTCTTTGGCTCCCTAAGAGTGAGGTCGTTGGTTAGTTGTTGGGCGATATAGATGCGTTGGTTATTAAGATCAACATGCTTCCAGGTGAGCCCTAGTGCCTCTCCCCTCCTGATTCCAGTAGCCAAGCCAATCCAGAGTGCCGTTATTCTTCCGCAGGGCTCTTCCTTCCGTAAGTCTTCAGCCAGCTTCGTTGCCTGTTTCAGCGTGAGACTCTTGCGCTCAGCGCTCTTTGGTCTTGCTAGGTCGACGGAGTCGCAGGGGTTCTTTGTGACTATCTCCTCCTTGACCGCTTGCTTCATGACCTGTCGCAGTTTTGCATGGAGCTTGTGTAGCTGGCTTTTGGTCACCTTGCTATCGGTGCGTAGCTTTGCGTAGACTTCGTTAATCATTCCCACAGTGAGCTTGTCGATGCCTACTTCTTCAAATAGCTCCTCAATCCAAGATGTTTCTATCTCATCACGCTTAATGGTCAAAGGAGACAAGTTGCCTAGGCTTTTGCGCTGCTCTTGGAACTGACGGGCATAAGCTCCAACGGTAAGCTTGCGCCCATAATGCATGGCGACACTCTTTAGCTCCTCTTTATAAAGCTCCATTTGACGTCGAGCCTCAGCCTTGTTTCCATATACCGTTCGCATTGGTGCCTTGAGGTAGCGGTTTGTCTTAGGATCCTTGCCGAGCCTGGGGCGAATACGATAGACCTGCCCGCGTTGGACCTCAATAATCTCGCCCTCACCGCGGCTGGCTCGTTCCTTGTTCTTCTTCGGCTCAGTATCCTTTGGCTTAACTCTTGCCATGATTGCCTTTCTCCGCATATTCGATAGTACTAGCATATCATCATTGGTGGGCAATCTCAAGAGGATAAGTGGGCAATAAATGGGCAATCTGTTTGACATCACAAAATATCATGCGGCACTAACTGGCAGTTTACCTGCGGTTTAGTAGCATTTGCTGACATTGGGCAAAACCAGGTGGCACCCAGCAACACGGGCTCATAACCCGAAGGTCATTGGTTCAAATCCAATCCCCGCGACCAAGAATCCGCAGGTCAGAGGCGCAAACGCTTCTGGCCTGATTGTTTTCAAGATCTAAAAAACGCTGTTGCTATGTCAGAGCTATGACAATTCATTTCAAAACTCCGTGTGTCTACCGAATCATTTGGCAGAAAGCCAACACTGGAGGAAGCGCAGACAGCAGCTGGCAGTTATGAGGTCACCGAGGAGATGATTGATTCTGCCTTGAAGAAATCTTGGTGTATGCTGTATTCATAAACGTTCCTCCCTGCCGACAAGAGCCCCGGGGGCTCTTCCTGAAAAGGATAGGTGGGGAGGTCATTTTCTAGAAACGCATCTTCGCTAAGCTTTTCAAGTAATCCTTTATGAGACGTCTCCTGCCTTTGAAGAACATATCCTCTGCCTTGGAGAGCTCATTTGCTTCAACTTTTGCATTGCTAAGCTCAAGTGTGCACAACAAATCGGCAACTTGAAACAGTCGGTAATCTGAAGGCACCACCTTCCTGATGTCAACATTGAAGAATGTTGCACTGAAGATTCCGTAAACCAATGCGGTAACCTCAGCCTGACCATTGTCATAGTAGACATTCACTGTATTAAATGATTGAAAGTACTCAAGATTATCTTTAAAGAAAAGGGAGAGTTCGCGTGACAATCGCCCAGAAAGAAGAACTCTATCAGGATACTCTTTGTTCTTGATAACAAAGGATTTATATTTCACGCCAGTGACACGCGTAAATGTGAAGAGTTGATCAAAAAGATGCCTGCGAGTATCCAGGCTCATGTTCTTGTATTCGTCTTTCTGGCGGATTATTGGTGAGGTGTGCAACGCGCGCCCAGAAGGAAAACCAAGTCGATCCAAACCTTCAGAAAGTCTGGCTAGTTGCGATTCTATTGGTTTATCCTGATCATGAAACACGAGTGTCAGTACGTAGTACTTGGTGTCTGTGCCTGCCGAGCCAGATTCATCAAGAAAGACACTTATTACGCTCATTGATTGGCTCCTAGAAAGAGATTGGCGGGGACTTTTCCCCGCCTACGATGGACCCGGGTCTCTCGACCAGCCCAGATGAACTCATTGTACACCATAGAGGCTGGCCTGTGCTGAAGAATCTGGCTGCCGTACTGATTTGTCATTTACCTTGCCTTCGGTTGCCAAAAATTGTATCCCCTGTCGTATCAGCTGCGGCGCGATCATTGGGCTATCGCATGGGCATAAAAAGGCTCTAGAATCTGATGAGGATCGTATATACATTTGGGAGAGGGATGCAGTAGAGAGCTTTGAAGTGCTCATCGAATTTCTGAGGAAAATGACAAGGGCAGTCAAGGCAGCTATAATCCAGGGTGAGTTAAATGCCCCGTCTATCCGTAGGTGGTTTCTCGAAATATTAACTAAGTGTTTCCTTGCATGCTTTCTGCTTGTTTGTTTCGCAGGCATTACTACCCCAGAAAGGCCCAGGGACGCAACAGGTGTAAAAAAGGATTAAACTTATCTAGCGACAGACAGGAGGGAAAACACAGTATGAACGATACTCGCGAGATCCCAACATGGCTAGCTGAGTTGCTGCCGCAACCTAAGCAGCCAACGAGAGTTTTTCTCAGTGACAAGGGACTAATATGCGCCAAGCACCCGGATAACTCGGTATCCACCTTTGATGCAAATTTAGAAGAAGCCTACGACATGCTCAAAGGAGGTGGTGCCGATATAGTGTTTGCCGATGAAGTGTATCAACACTACTCTCAGCACAAAGAAGGAGTGATTGACAAGGAGTTTGGTGCTATCTGGATTCCAGTTAACGACGGCAAAGCTTTCCGGATGCTTACTTCCACGACAGACGATGACAGGTATAGCTTGTTGAAGTGGGCATGGGAGGAGTTTCAGGAGATAGATGCCAAGTGGCGCGAAAATGCTGGCTTCTACAATAGCTGGCACTGGCTGGATACCCACCCAGCATTCTGGACACGTAGTTATCGCTATTGGAGCGACGACCCAAAATGGCAAGAGAGTATGCTCTGGGGCTGGGAGACGGAAGGGTACTGCCAAAAGATCTACGTGTCAGCTATGCAGGCTGATGATGGACGTGTTGCCGTCGCCCTTGAATTGGGAGCGCATGTTTCTAGCTGTGACAAGTATCTGGAGATGCAGAAAGAAACTATCGTGGTGACCGATGTCTACCAGGAGCACTATCACGATTATCGCTTGGACAGCTTTGCGCCTACCTACGAAGAGGCAATCATTTTAGCTGCAAAGAGCGTTGACAGGTTCTTTCACACCGATGGCAATGAAAGGCTGGGTGTTCCCTACGAACCCACCGAGATAGAGAAGGAGTTGGCGTTGAGAATGGAAGAGGCAGATGATTGCTTTGGACATTCCCACAATGATTGGCGCGCAGCACTACCAAGAGTTGCATTTGAAAATTATGGAAACTGGCTGAAGGAGTCCATTGCAGAGTAGAGGTATTGCCTACAGTATTGCCTACAGCATCGACTTACAGGGGAGCTTTTCGGAGGGGCGAACTTGACAGGCAACGAACCTGGAGCAATCAGGCAATTTTAATTGGGAGGATGAATTCAACTTCCAAAGATGATTTCAGTGTTTTCTCAGAACCCAGGTGACGCAGACAAGATTGTTATCTATGTCGTCATACTCATCTTGTTGGTTGCGAACGTATTCCTTAAACAGTGCTATTTTGTCGGGGTGCATCTCGCTCAGCTCATTGGCTCTTTTGGTTATCGCTGCCAGGCCCGTCTCGCTATTATGATCGCCCTCGCTATGTCCCGCGGCCGTTTCAAGGAGCTCAAAACCTGCCTCCTTAAAGAGATCCATCCAGTGCTGTAAAGGGTGGTATGCGTCTTTGTTGAACCTGATATCGCCTTGCTTGCCATCATCAGGAATATAACCTTCTTCGATAAGAATATAGCCTCCTGGTTTCACCGTTGCCTTAAGCTTGTTTAATGCCTCCAGCGGACTGCCCAGTACGTCAAGGCCCACTGCGCCATATATTACACAGTCGTAGTCTGTTTCTGTTGCAACTGCTTCGTTGATGTCACCAATGGCAAATTCGCACAAATCATTGACGCTGAACTCTTGAGCCTTTAGTTTGGCATACTCTACGAATTCTGAAGTGAGATCTATTCCTTTAACCTTAACCCCCAGTTCATCGGCAATTTTGACTGATACCGCTCCCTTGCCACAAGCAAGATCTAGCACTCTTGTCGTGTCTGATATGTCAACATGCTTTCTGATCAACTCAACCATTACCTCAGGGTCGCTGCCAAGCTCCCAGAAATCTTGAAGTAAGTAGGGCAAGAATGGCAGGAGCTCTATCGTGTCCCCTGAAAGAGAACATGCTAGCCTCTCATTGGTTTCTTGTGAACTGAGTAAGTTCAAGAGTCTCCTCTCTCTAAAAGCCCTGACGATATTATCCAGCGAGGATAAGGCTGCGCACATTTCCGCTCAGTTAAAAAGCCCGTGACCATCCTCTGCCATTGGGTCAGGTCATTATCACATACCTGGAGGTTGCTTGGGAGAAGTATATCCCTTTGCACCTCACCTCTGCGCCTTATCAAGCAGCGTGTATAATGACGATAATTGGCAATGAGCGATGAGCTCTTTTTGCACACAGCTAAAAATGAGAAGGAGGCTGACCTCGTGGAAAGAGCTACCGCTTTCAAAGGGCTAGTGTTTGAGCCTTTTGCCGAGCAAGATGTGATTATCTGCACGCCCATCATGAAAAGAGCATTTGATGCGGACACAAAAATTCACACTGAGCAAAGCGAGGGCGGCCCACCTGGTTACGTTAACGGTGAATTTCTGAGAAACTGGTATATGCACAAAGATGCAATGCCTTACAAAATATCCAAGGATGGCTGGCCATGCGGAGCACTGAGTCTTTGGATTCGTGACGACAGTGTAAACTTCCTAGGCAATATATTCATTGACCCTGAGCTACAAGACCAAGGTTTTGGGATGATTATCTGGGATTTTATTGAGAAAACCTACCCTGACACAATAAAGTGGCAGACCGAAACTCCTGCGTTTTCTAGGAGGAACCACCATTTTTATGTTAACAAGCTCGGCTTTAAGATTGTGAGCATCAAGAACCCAAAAAATGACGTTGGAGCTCGTACATTTTTCATGGAGAAGGAAATGGTTGGCTAAAGCGGCTGGTAAAAGTAGAGAAGTTGGTTTTTGATGCTGCTGAATATGTCAAGTTAACTGTCCGCGGCATTGAGGAGATAGGATCTCTTCGAAAGAAGCTGCTTGGTGCGAGCAGATAGCAGTAGCAACAGGGCAAAAGGATGGCATATTGTGAATCTGGAACAATTCAAGAAAAAAGCTGCAGAAGTCTATGACTGGGCTCCAGGTTGGGAGGCTATTGACGCCTGTCTCGACCCTCTCTACCCGGGTCAGGAGCCGCGTCACTTTGGTGCGCCCATGTCCGATCGAGCAATATTTGGCGGCGACCAATATCTCGATGGCTTCAGTGTATACCAATCTCCTCATGGGCATTTACACATTGTTACCTATGGTATGTCTGAGCTCTACATTAACGAGGAGTCACTGGGGGGAGAGTGGAGCAAGTGGGGCTACGAGATGACGATTCGACTCCCTCTTTGCGAGGAAAAGGAGTACCTGTGGGCCATCGACCTCTTGGCAAACCTCGCTCGCTACACCTTTGAACAACAAGCTTATTATGAGCCGCTTCAGTTCATAGGCGGCGATGGAAGCTCTATTTGCAGTGGATCTGGCAGCAGTCTTACGGGGCTTCTTATTATCAAAGATCCCGAGTTGCCTGGCACGGACACCCTTTACGGCAGGCTGGACTTCATGCAATTAGTGGGCATAACAGAAGACGAAAAAGCGGCGCTCAAAAAAGACAGCAGCCAGGCGCTGATCTTGTTTGAGCGCATGAAGCAGGACAATCCTTTTTTCATTACCGACCTAACACGAGAGCAAGGCTACCTATGATGGAGCTTGACAGAGAGGAGCGAGGTGGCTAATGTCAAACGTCGAGGACTACATCAACAGCCAAGATGAAAAAGTGCAGCCACTGCTGCAGAGTATTCGTGAGATAATCTTAAGCAATGCCCCTGAGGCTGTTGAGAAGATGGCCTGGCAGATGCCCACCTATTGGCAGGGCAAGAACCTGATTCACTTTGCTGCTCATAAAAAGCATATTGGCCTCTACCCTGGCGCTGAGGCCATTTTGCATTTTACTGAAAGGCTTCAAGGCTATAAGACTTCAAAGGGCGCAATCCAGCTGCCAATCTCCGAGCCCCTCGATTTGGCCTTAATTGCTGACATAGTCTGCTGGCGCAAAGAAAGAGCAGCAGGAGGCCTTTAGGAAGCGCCTTCGTGGCATAAGTTCCCTTGACACTTCTTCTCCTTTTTCTGTCTCCATTAGATAAAGGCTGATGTGTAATTCCTTCCCAAGAGAATGCTCTTTATGGACATAGTGCTATTAAGCCTCTAAACTCCTATGTATTGAGCGTAGTGATAAAAAGAGGGACTGAGTCTGTGCTCGGCTCAAAGCCACACTCTTGGTAGAAGCGCATTTTTTTGTCGTAGCCAACAAGAACAATCCTCAAGTAGCCTACATATCTCTCTTTGACCAAGCTTACTAGCTTTCTCCCAATGCCCAACTGCTGATACTTGGGATTGACGAGTAAGAAGTGCACATAGGCGGTCATGTCCCCATCATCCAGCGCATTAATAAGGCCAATGAGGTGCTCGCCATCCCAAGCGCTAAACACTGAGCCTGAGTTATTCATAGCGCAAACAAGTCTTTCTGGAAACTCAGCTGACGACCACGCCACAGATAAAAACAATTCCTGCAGCTCCTCGGGTCTAAATTCCTGTGTGTCTTTATAGATTATCCTCATGACGTTGACTCCCCTCTATGCAATAAATGACGCACATGATAGTGGCATCATTCTATCAAGTGAATGAAGGAACTGGAAATCCTGGTCTGATAAGTCTTCTCCTGATAAAACGCCTGATGAGGTTGTATTAGCGGGGACGAAGTGGTGGCGGGATAGGTGTTGGTGAGGCAGCTAGGGAGTCTGGAGCGTTAGCAAACTTATTCTAAGCAAGTATTGAGGGCGTGGTAGGTGGCTGGGCGTGATGTTTGGAAACGGCGAGGAGTTTCGTAACAGTCTGCCGTCCTCAATTGCCCCTCATTAATCAAAGAACTCCTGTAGAAGCCGCGATTAATACTTCGACAAGAAGGATGTGCGCTTGCTCTACGCGGATCTTCTCTCCACTAGATATCAGCTGCTTAACTTTTCTTGACTACGAACAGCAGCGCTAACAGGTAAGCCAGCGAGAATCCCAGTGCCAGGAGCGGAAGCTTAAAGGCCGAGAAGAGCAGAAAGCCTGCAATGAATATGAGCACGGTTACTTCGTAGCTTGCAGTCTGCTGAGTTTTTAAGAGAGGCAGATTGTCTACTCCTGAGCAAAGCACGAGTAGTGCGTTGACGACGAGACAGAAGAGCATAGCTAGCAGTATTAACGAAAGCGGCAAGAGCGAGTCAGTCAAGCCAAGGCTCAACAACACTACGACTACCGAAACCAGAGTGGAAAGCAAAAAGCCAGGGAGGGCGTTCAGCACCAAAAGATTGAGGTTGTCAAAGGGGAGATGATTTCTGATAAGACTGTTAGCGCGGTCGTCTCTGTAAGAACGCGTAATCTCGCGAAGCCCTCTGGGCAAGAGTAGAATCACCATAATCCATATGAGCCAGATAATGGGCAAATGAAAAGTGAGGAGGACTCCCATGGTGGCCAATGGTGGAACAGCTCCTCCCCAAATGATGATGGAAGGAATACCCTCAAATTGGCGCAAGTGCGACAGAAACGAGCGTGATACCACAGCGAAGCTTCCTAGGGCAAGTGGCGCGCTCACCCATAGACCTCGACGTGCAATACGCCTCTTGCGACGAAACTCGCCTGCTCCTTCTAAGAGATAAAGCGATGCGAGCCTGAGGTTATGCGTCTCCGCATAGAGGGCGCTTTCGCTCACTACACGAATGACATCAACTCTTTTTGCAACCAAGGTAAGCAAGGGTAGGCCCATTAGGCACAGGAGGGCTAACACAGCAACCAACAGAGGGAGCGCCAGTTGAGACCAAGACGAGAGAGTGGCTCCCGTAAAGAAAAACACAAGTACCACCAAAAGAAGTAGGCACAAAGAGACACCACCAATGTACCACCACTTCATCTTTTGGGCTAAAGCTAAACGGGAAAGACCTATCACCCATGACCAAAGCACCGTGCCCACAAAGGATAACGCTGCTATTGCGGCAAAAACACCACTGCTTACTGCTGTATCTAAAACACTTTGGAATCCTGAGCCCATGAGGTAACCAAGTATTGCTCCTGTTACTCCCAAAAGCAGCATCTGGCTTAACACCTTCCAATAAACTATGCTCCGGACAGAAAGAGGGCTTGCTGCAATGTAAGCAATGTCGGGCTCAGAGAGCTTCCAAGGCGATGTCCAAGTGCTTACGAGAGTAGAAAAGACAAAGAGAGCCAGGGGTAGCATGGGCATAAAACCATAAAGCTCTTGCGCCAGCCCAAGCTCTAAGGCAGCCAAGGCTGCAAAAGCAATCTTAACGTGGTGAAGTAAGGCAAGCCAAAGTAGCACTATTACAGTTGCAAGAAATGCGATTACATAGAGCTGATAAAGCCTACTGCTCAGTTCTTTTTCTTCTCGTATCTCTGAAGAAATAAAGCCAGCGAAGACTCCTGTCGAAGCTCGCCAACCCAGTATAGCCTTTGTTTGGGCATAAAGCCAAAAGTCATTCCACAGCAGTTTCATGGCCATGCAACGTCAGTCTATACTTGCTGGAGCGCCAAAGTGCTCTTGTTCATTGAGATTAAATAGGCCTTCGAGGGCGTCCTTGTTAATGAGCTTGATGCTTTTCTCACTAATCTGCAGTGCTCTGTTTGCACAAGAAAGCGGTATTCTCTGGTGGCAGCTCAAGAGAATGCTTGCACCCTCTTGGGCAAAGGATGCCAACTGATTGCTCAGCAAAAGAGCGGTCTTTTGATCAAGAAAGGCAAAGGCTTCGTCGAGTAGCAGGAGCCTTGGTTTGACCATCAAAGCTATTACGACAGCCAGCTTGTGCCTCATACCCCGAGAGTATGTGGACGGATAACGTTGCAGGTGCTCGTGCAGACCAAAAGCCGTTGCGAGCCAGTGAGCGCATTCGTGGTCATTGACCCTTCGATTAGCTTTGAGAACGAAATCAATATGCTCTTCTGCTGTCATATCAGCATAGAAAGGCGGGGTGTCAGAAACAAAGGAGAGCTCGGCTCTCAGATCTCTGGCAGTGCCGACCAAGAGCTTGCCTGAAACGTGGATAGTGCCGCTCGCAGGAGTGTCAAGCCCTGCTAGGCACCGCATCAAGGTCGATTTGCCAGACCCATTTTGTCCCACTAGTAAGCATACGTCTCCAGGATTGAGCGAAAAGTTCACCTGCTCCCAAACCAACTGCTTACCATAGTTATATGAGAGGTTTGAGACAGCTAAGACCTTGCTTGTCTGGTAATCCATTAAAGGCGTACTGCCCATGTATCTAGCCACCTTTCAAAGCATTGCCAATAAGTATGAACAAGCTGTCCCTAAATTATACACTGCCCTTGATGTAGGCGCGATAGCTGCTCCATCTATATCCATTCGGTGTATTCGTTATTTTGGCGAGCGTCGGGTTTTTGTGTATGTATCGAACAAGGGTCAAGAGATAGCGATCATCTTCAACACATTGGCGGGCTTGCCTTGTCATCTCCGATAATCCTTTCCTGTGTAGACCTCTGGACAAAAGAAGAGCACAAAGGGAGAAAATGGGACAAAATCAGACCGTCCCCAATTGTCACACCAATTGTCCATGATTTTGATATATGTCAAAAACTGAGTGCCACTTTATGCAGTTTGTGTTACTATTTTTTGCGGACTGGGCTCTCTTGATTCCTGTGCAAGCAAGGAGTGCTGTCAAGACCACGATAAGGAGGACAAATGGGTGGCATAGCTGAGGTTAATTCTGCAATTAACAGTTTTGTGTGGGGTCCAGTGATGCTCGTGTTTATTGTGGGGGTTGGTGTGTACTACTCCTTCCGCCTTGGCTTTTTGCAGGTTTCAAAGTTTGGAACATGGAACAAGCTCACCTTGGGGCAAATATCCTTTCGCAAAAAGACAGATGCTGGAAAGCTCTCGCCATTTCAAGCCTTTTCGACAGCTATGGCAGCCACTGCAGGGGTGGGTAATCTGGTTGGTGTCTCAACCTCTATCATCCTTGGTGGCCCTGGCGCCATACTCTGGATGTTTGTGTCGGGCTTTTTTGGAATGATTACCAAGTTTGCCGAGATTGTGCTTGCCGTTCGTTTTCGTGTACGCGATAAAAAGGGGGACTTTGTTGGTGGCCCCATGTATTATATTTCGCGCGGCTTAGGAAAAAGCTGGCGCTGGCTTGCTGTATTATTTGCCATTTTTGGAGCAGTCTGCGCCTTTGGCATTGGCAATATGACACAGATTAATGCGGTTATCGGCACGTCTTCGCAGATGCTGGTTGATTTGGGAGTCATGACTACCTCACAAACAGAAGGCTTTCAAGCCTACAAGCTTGTTTACGGAATCATACTCGCAGCGATGGTGGGTCTCGTGATTCTTGGTGGTCTCAAGCGAATTGGCGCCACTGCAGAATTGCTCGTGCCCTTTGCAGGTATTTTCTGCATCATTGGCTCGATAATTGCCATCGTCATGAATGGCGATCAATTTGGTGCTGCGGTAAGCTCAATTTTCATCCACGCCTTTTCTAGCGAAGCGTTAGTGGGAGGCGTTGTGGGCTACGCAGTAATGAATGCTGTTCGATTTGGTATTGCCAGAGGCGTATTTACCAATGAAGCCGGCTTGGGCTCGGCTCCCATCGCCCATGCTGCTGCGGATGTGAAGCATCCCGTTAAGCAGGGTATGTGGGGGCTATTTGAAGTCTTTGCTGACACGCTCATCATGTGCACACTCACGGCCTTAGTCATTCTCACCTCGGGAGTCTACTTGGGCAATCCAGAAATGTGGATACAAAGTGGCGATGGTGCTGCCTTGGTTAGTCAAGCTTTCTCAGCGTCATTTGGCATCTTTGGCTCGGTCTTCATAGCTATTTGTACTTTGATTTTTGCCTACTGCACAACGCTGAGCTGGTCTTTGTATGGCGTTCGCTGCTTCCAGTACTTAACTAAAGGCAGAGGAATTACGGGGTACCGCCTGGCTTTTTGCCTGGTTGTCGTAGTAGCTGCCATCATGCAACTGACCCTTGCTTGGGATATTGCCGACACGCTCAACGGCCTGATGGCCATACCTAACCTGATTGCTCTCATTGGACTTTCAGGACTGGTAGTCAGAATCTACAAAGACTGGCGCAAGGGTGAGAATAAATATGACACAGAGGTCACCGATGCTGGCATCGACCCAGACGCAGAATAGTTCCGTGTGTTTTCTACCCAAGTCTACCGCCAAGTTTATTTATGTCCGGAGCTTGAGAGGAGCCAGAAATGTATCAGAGTGTCAAGAAGAGCAGAGTGCCGCTCATCCTCTTTCTCGTTTTGGCAGTGGATGCCTACATTGTATCGGCTGTAATTCTTTTTAGTATTCCCGAGAGTTACCGAGCCCTCGTCGCAAGCATCGCAATCCCGCTTGACCTCATGATTGTAGTGCCTGCTTTTTTTTATTTCCTGGTCATTAAACGTTATAAGCTCGCCCCAGCCCTTCTCCTGCCTGTTATCGCACTCGGTGGCCTCTTCGTTTTTCAAGTGGTTAGGCCAGAAAACTACCTGGCTTTCTTAGCCATTGCCGCAATTGCCTTTACGATAGAGCTGGTCATCATTGTGCATGAGGTCAGGCGCATCGGTAAGGTTTACAAGCAGGCGAGAGGAGCATCAAACGACCCACGAGAATGGTTCTTTGCACCTGCCTATGCACTGGTGCCGAGCCACTCGGTTGCTTTCGCAATAGGAACCGAGCTCATGATGACTTACTATGCCCTTTGCTCCTGGCGCAAAAAGCCCCTTGTGCCCCCTGGGTCTGAGGCTTTCAGCTGTCACAAAGACACTGGCTATCTCTCGGTAATGTGCGTCTTTGCATTTTTACTTCCCCTTGAAATCGTAGCGCTACACGTACTAATATCTCTATGGAATCCGACAGTTGCCCTTGTAGTTACTGTGTTGGGCGTCTACACAGCGATTTGGCTACTGGGAGACTGTCGAGCAACGCTGCTACGCCCCATCACCCTTTCAACGAGGACGCTCACTCTCAACTCCGGCATTAGGCTGTCGAGCAAAGTCCCCCTGACTTCCATACAGTCCATTGGCTCTGAAAACCCTGGCTTTTCAAAGGCTGAGACTCTCGATATTGGCCTGCTGTTTTCAACTAACATGTGGATAACGCTTTGCGAACCCCAAGAAATCAAAGCTCTCTTCCAAAGAAAAAAGCAGGTGCGAGCCATTGGGTTATCCATAGACAGTGTGCCATCCTTCAAGAAGGCTCTATTGGAATCTATGGAGAGTCAAGACGCATCATAACGAAAAGTAAGCCAGCTAAAAGCCGATTAAGGCTGACGCATAATGCTGGTGTGCCAAGGTATAGAATTTCTGCTGAAGGAAGAGGGGCGAGTGTGCCCTGCTCAAGAAGAACAGAAGGTAACAAACAATGCATTTCTTTTTACAGGGTGCAAAAGGTGTTGGAAAGTCAGTTTTACTCCAAGAGGTCTAGCGCCCTTTGCCTCAATGGTTGCTGGATTTGTTACACAGCGCCTCAAGCTCAATGAGAAGCCTGTAGGCTATAGAGCACTGGTCATTCAAGGCACACTGGAACCGGTGGAGATGTCTTATTCAGAAAACATGAAAGATGTCTTTCTGGCACGCGGCAAAAAAGACATTGCAATTTTGGAGCAAAAGATACAAGAGGCTGAGCAGGCTATTAGGGACAAGCGTACAAAAATCGTTATGCTCGACGAAATAGGTGGCTTTGAGCTTAGCTCAGACACATTCATGAGCTCACTATTGCAAATACTGGCATCTGGAAAACCTTGCGTTGGTGTTTTGAAGTCTGCTGAAAACTTAAAAAGCACTCTATGGTCATCTGGCATGCAGCTTGAACATCAAGTCCAGCACGCTAGACTAGCGCAGACTATTCAGCAAAACGGGGAGCTTCATACTGTTACCGCAGAGAGTATACAGTACTTGAGAAGCAAGCTGAATCACTTCATAAGTCAAGCACAAAAGAGCTAAGCAGGGTATACCCCAGGCGGGAGCCTGAGCAATAACGGTAGATCTGCCGGTAAGAATAAGACTATGCAAGAAAATCAATAATTGACATTTTTGAAATCTCGAGTATTATCCTTGACTATGAATAATATTCTCTGTCAAGGATAATTCCTGGAGACTGGATTGCGACCCAAGCAGGCTGCTGGCAAAGAGATGATGGAAGGAGGGTCTTTGTGAGGACTTTTGCAGAGGATTTACAGGTAGCAACAGCGTATCATGGGCACCTATGTGCTGGACAAATCATAGGAGTGCGAATGGCTCGTAGAGGGCTGAGTGCCCTGGGGATTGATGACCCAGGGGAGTCTCGCAACCTGGTTGTCTATGTGGAATGCGACCGTTGCCTAACTGATGCCATTGGCACAGTGACAGGTTGTAAGCTAGGCAGACGCAGCCTCAAGTGGATGGACTATGGTAAATCGGCTGCCACTTTTCTAAACACAGATACGGGAGAAGCTGTTCGCCTCAATACAAAACAGTTTTACTCGCCGCCAGAAGATATCGATCTAGTCAAGTTTTTTGAAGCCATACCTGATGATGAGATGTTCAATGCTACACGAGTCAAAGTTGACTACCGGCAAGTGGATCTGCCTGGAAAGCCCTTGGAGCGCGCTACGTGCCAGGCGTGCAACGAGGTGGTTAATGATGGACGTCAAATCACACAGGGCGCACAGGTGTTATGTAAAGCCTGCGCCAATGGCGCATACTACGATTTATACGAGGAGGAGATGTCAAATGCGTAAGCACACACGTACCGTAATAGCCCTTGCACTCTGTTTCATTCTCAGTCAATCGATTGTGCTCACAGGCTGCCAAGCCCAAGATGCTGGAGAGCCAGCCGAACCCCTGGTGGCTGAGGCAGAAACTCAGGCAGAAACTCAAACCATCGTTGACCATGCTGGTCGCACTATTGAGCTACCAGCACAAATAACCACCGTCTATTCGATTAGCCCTGTAGGCACCATGCTCATGTACACCTTCGACGACACAATGGTGGCAGGACTCAATGTCATCTTGTCTGAGGAGGAAAAAACCTACTTAACGGATCACTATGTCAACTTGCCGCACCTCGGCGGCTGGTATGGCCAGGGAAACCAGGGAAATGTTGAAGAAATCATCAAGAATGCTCCCGACATGGTGCTCTCTACAGGCTTGAATCAAAGCTTTGTTGAACAGGCTGAAGAGCTACAAGATCAGCTGGGCATTCCGGTTGTAATTGTCAAGGATGGCCTGAGCGACCTGGCAGAATCCTACCGCTTTCTTGGTGAGCTTTTTGATCAAGAGGCTCGAGGGGAGGAGCTCGCCAGGTATATTGACAACAGCATTGCCTTAGCCAATGAGATTGCCTCTCAGGTGCCCGAGGACGAAAGAGTTCGGGTGTATTATGCTGAGGAGCAAGATGGATTACACACTGATCCTGCGGGATCAACACATTCACAGCTCATCGAGCTTTGTGGCGGTATCAATGTTGCCGAGTGCGAACTGCTTCCTGGCTATGGACGAACTGCGGTCTCAATAGAGCAAGTGCTCACCTGGGATCCTGAGCTGATCATTTGTTGTGTAGATAATGGGCGACCCGATTCCAGCAGCTACCATACAGTGCTGTCCGATGAAAAATGGAGCACAATACAGGCTGTGAGAGACAATCATGTATATCAAACGCCTCTGCTGCCGCAAAACTGGTTTGATCGACCACCATCGGTTAACACGATTATTGGAATCAAGTGGACTCTTTACCTCCTATATCCAGATCGTATTGACTTTGACATTAAGCAAGAAGCAAAAGATTATTATGAGCTTTTCTATCATGTCAAGCTCACGGATAAGGATGTGGATGCCATTACAAATCTAGCCTTGCATCAGTAGCGCCCAGTGTTAGGGCAAAAAAAACGCATTCATCCGGCAGGGATGCTTGTTATCCTCGGAGTAATCCTTGGGGCAAGCATTCTGCTGTCCCTCATGGTGGGACGCTACGACATCTCACTTGTATCCATACTAAAGGCATTTAGTGGGCAGGAAGTTTCCGAGCAGGTTTCCGAGCAGGTTTTACAAATAATCTTTCAAGTTAGGCTGCCACGCATTTTTGCTGCAATTCTTGTGGGAGGGGCGCTTTCGGTGTCGGGCGCCGCTTATCAGGGCATGTTTAAAAATCCGCTCGTTTCGCCAGACCTGCTGGGTGCATCTGCCGGGGCTGCCTTTGGAGCAATACTGGGCATTATGCTGGGCATAGGTGTTCTTGGCATGAAGTCACTGGCTTTTACTTTTGGGCTACTAGCCGTGCTGGCTGCGTGGTTCATTGGCACCAAAGTAGGCAAGGGGAGCAACACAAACCTTTTGCTGGTATTGGGCGGCATTTTAGTTGGGGGTTTGTTCCAATGTCATTTAGTTAAGAGTAAACTACAGGGCCTTTTCCCGGAAAACACTCGCTAGTCCCTTCAGATACCTGCAGGCGCCTGGCTAATCAGCGGCAAGACTGGATAAATATCCATCTCAT